>NZ_CP071322.1 GCF_017309585.1 Nitrogeniibacter aestuarii
TTTCAAACAAAGCAAGTCAACTGAGGGGGCTGACGACGCCCTTGTTGAAATCCAAGTTACGGTTCCTGGTGTGATTGCTCAGGAACTGACGCGCTTTGCTCAGGCTTTCGATGCTTGCCTTGATGCCGACTCTCGATCGTCAATCATTGAGCGTGTTGCGCGGACGCTCCAGCATGCAGCAAGCAGATTGGAGGGTGAGTGATGGCGACAAAGCGAACGAAGAAGGGCAAAGGTGAGCCTGACGAGGCAATCGAGGTCGTGCCCCGTTCAGCAGGGGCGGTGTCCTCAGAGGGCGTCACCGTTCTGGAGGAAGATCAGGAACTGATAGATCTGATGCAAGCGGCCGCGGCGGACGATGGCGAAGAAGATCTAGACGTGGGGCCAGAGCAGCAAGAACTGTTCATCCCCTCTACTCCTCCGACCGACTTGAACGTCAAGGATGACGTTCGGACTATGGAGTTTCCGATCTTCACTCTGTCAAAGAGAAAAGACTTGAGGATCAGGGAATATTCTCGTGGCGGACGAACCGTCAAAGTGTTCCCCTCAGTCGCTGGCGCGGCGAATATCTTCGACAAGGACATCCTTATCTGGATCATGTCGCATCTTGCACAGGCCAATGGCCAAGGCAAGCCGACATCCAGGCGTGTTCGGGTTGAAAGCCACGCATTCCTCAAGGGAACGAAGCGCTCGACTGGCGGTGCGGCTTATCAGCGCATCATTGATACGTGTCGGCGACTGAAAGGTACCGTGCTCGAGACCAACGTCAAGGTCACCGAGCAAGAGTCGACGGCTGGCTTCTCGTTGATCGAAGACTATCGCGTGACGCGAAGCACCAAGAAGGGAGATGGTGCTTTGGAGGTTGAAGTGACGATCAGCGAGTGGATGTACCGCGCCGTGATCGATTACGACATCTTGACGATGGACCCGAAGTATTTCCAGCTGTCCCAAGGTATCGAACGGCGAGTCTACGAGTTGGCCAGGAAGCACTGCGGAGACCAGGGCTATTTCAAGATCGCGATCGATCAGTTTCGAGAAAAGTGCGGATCCTCTCAGCAGATGAAGTTCTTCTCGAACGATCTGCGCAAAATCGCGCGCGCTGACACCATTCCAGGGTATCGAATGGTGATCGATGATCAGGAGAAGCCCACGAACGTGGTTTTCTTGAACCGAGACAATCAGGTGCTTCTTGCGTTTGCCAAAAATCGCGGTCAAATTCAATGGGTTACACGAATGCTCGAAAAGCACGGTGCTGAGAAGAAAAAGGCTACTCGCAAAGCGGCGGAAAGCAGTGGGAAACAGGCTTAGACGTCGTCTATTGAGCAACCCGAGCGCGCCAATCGCGTTCGGAGAATCGTCTATTGGGCTACCCACCGGCGAGGAAACGGCGTGCATTTCGTCTATCACACAACCATTGGCTTGTCCGGATAAGTTGCCTAGCTCGTCTATTGGGCTACCGATTCGTCGTCTTTTGGGCTACCAAAAATTGCCAGGCGTATCGCTCGAAAGCCGGTATAGACGCGCTTCTTGCTGGAAAATGCCCTGCCAGAGTGTGGAAACACTGCCATATTGCATGGTGGGGGCTTCTGGAATGGCATCGTCTATTGCACAACCGATCGGTAGTTATCCACAGTTCCAAAGGCGCAATCGTCTATCGCACAACCCAAGGTCGTCTAATGGGCTACTTCTGACTCGTCTATCGGGCAACTCCAAATTCGTCTATCGGGCTACCGAAATGGGTAGGAAACCCAATAAATTCGTGGGCTTTAGCCCACTTAATACGCGCGCGGTTAACCTTTTCTTTTTTTACATCGTTTACGCGCCGCCTCTTGGGGCTTCGCCCCGCCGGCTCCTCCGCGCCTATGGCGCTCCGCCCGCGCTTCGCGCTCCCACCCGGCACCCCCAGTCGGTCTTCGACCGACCTGAATTCGCCCCCAAGGGGGCTACTCTGGGCCCCCATGGTCCTCAAACATCACGGCATGCGCAGTCTAAGCCGCCATACGCGACAAGTCGCGCATGCCAGCTAAGACCCGGATAAATCGGGACCGCAAGCGGTCCCTCAACCGGGCTCTTGTGAGAGCTGCGCAAAACCAATTCAAATCACCGCCATCGCAAAGCTTGCAAGAAGAAGGGGGGTTTGCCAGACCTAATACGCACTCTGCAAGCCGCCAGAATCGCGCTGGAGCGATTTTTTCGAACTGCCGAAGGGGTAGGGGAGGGTCGGTTTCGGGAACACAGCTACGCCGTCTTCCCGTCGAGAGTCTCTTCAGCTCGCTAAAGCGTGAAGTCCAGAAATAATGGCCGTAGCGTGAAAACTCGTCTATTGCACAACTTGTGGCGTCCAGGTTGAGGCAGCGTTATGCTCTTGAGCTGATACATTAGCTGTATTTTCATGTGGTTACCGGGTGCGCGGGGTAGGGCAGTGAGCGAGTTGAGTCATGGTTGGCTGTTAGCTTTGATCGTCGTTATCGTGTTTCTGGTCGTGAGGCACCAGGCACGGTACCTCTTGCGATCGAAACAAGAGGGGGAAGGGTGGGGCGATTTCTTCGATCGAGCACTCGCCGATTCCGCTCATGACCGGGAAACGAGGGATACCTTGTTCGGTACCAGAGCTCTGACGCTGACAGTCAATTTCGTGGGACTTGTTCTATCCCTGGTTTTGGTCTGGGCTTACTTCAGTTCACCACTCGTGTTCTGGTTGCTGGCGAGCTATTGGATTGTGGGGATGGCTGTGGCGCCGCGGCTTATTCGCAAGTCCCAGTCATTTCACCGTGCTGGATCGTCACTCAAGCTCTCGTGGCGTTTGAACATCGCTTGGATATGGCCAATCGGTCTCGTCAGATAAGGTGAAAGTCTTGAAATAGACGCCGACTATAGAAACGATAATTTGTATTATGTAAACATATGAATAAATTTTTTCGAGAAAGCTCAGTTCCACCTGAACAGTTGCTTGAAGAAGCGTTTAGCGGCGAAATAGAGATCCCATATATCGATCAACTGGTAGATGAGGGACTTGAGTACGCTGTACCGATTGCGTTTTCCCCTGCAACTCTTGACCAGGCCGTGTGGTGGGACTTTCACGTCCAACCAACGATAGTTGGCATGGAGGATCGAGCTGATCGATTTTGGTCTTGGACAGCAATTTTGACCGCGATTGCACTCTCGCAAAAAATAAAGGGGGTCGAAACTGAGGCCGTGTCCCTTCTCGTAGAGGGGGCAAACCAGCGACCGTATCCAGTGGCTATGATGCTTCTACTGAGAGACTACCCGATGCCGAGCGGTGATACTGACGGGTGTTTCGTTTATTTTCTTGCGACGATGCCGAAACAACTCTATGCGAAGTATGAGCTTCTACCACTAGCGTCGCTCGGACGTGCCGTCATAGATGGCGCGGTAGTCTATAGTTGGAACTGTGGATATCAGGCGCACATGGGGCTGCATGCAGCGCGGATCAAACACAACCGGAATTCACACGAAAGACTGTACCGTTTTTACCGAGATACATGCGGTATGACAGCCGTTGATGAAGGCGTAGAAATCCCCTATCGGCGGAGAAATGACGGTAGGTTTTTCTACTTCAAACGCAGGGATGCAGTATTTTTCTTACGTAATAACACCCGGTGTTCGACTCGCGGAAAGGGGGGGGATGCTGGTTTTAGGCCTAGCTTGACTGATGGCTTTAGTAGTTATGATTTTTTTGATGAATTGTTGCAATTACTTGATCAAGAAGTTTCTTAGGTCTGCTAGTTGATAGCGAGCAAAATTATGGTTGCTTGGTTCAAGAAAGATACTCCTGAAGAGATGGAAAGACTCGGACTTGACCGGAATGAAGGAGTTCGAGCGGCTTTTACGCTCCATTTTGAATCCGATGGTAGCGGGGGGCTTATTTTTCTGTCAGAGAAGTGGCTCCTTCGCCTAGACCCCTCGGGCACTTGGTATATTGAGCCTCAGGGCTTGAATCAACCCGAGAATGCGAACCTCGAGGAGGTATATATAGAAGCCGCGTCAGTGCAAGACCTTGTGCTTCAAGTTAATAAGCGTATTCGTGCTCGGCTCGATAAACTTGGAATGAGTACCGAAGATCGTAATTTGTATTTGAAGTTTATAAATGGACTCCCTAAATCAGATATCCAGGCCCTTTTGGCTAGTGATAGTGATTGGCTACCAAGAGACATCGTTCACACGGCTCGTGAGCTGAGCGAGCTTGATCTTGATGACTTGATGGATCAGTTCCAACAAGAGGACTCATCGCTGAGAAGACTTAGCGAGAATATTGGGATTTTAGTTGACCAAGACGACTTGACCGAAAATTTGGGTTTGTGGAAGGACGTTCCACGAATGGTCCACCGAAAAAGGAAGAAATCGTAATCAAGTAACTGCAACAGCTGGTTGTCTAATAGACGACAGGAAGTCCGAATTGCGCATGCGAAAAATATCTTTCTAGAAAGCATTTTTTCGCATGCGAAATCGCGTTTACGGGCCGATTTCTACCCTATTTTTCGAGCTGGCCATGCTTGCGCTTCTTTCCAAGCATCTTCGCAACGCGCATTGGTTGCCCAATAGACGACATGCGGTAGTGCGAAAGACGACCTCCTCTTTCCTTCGTCGAGCCCTTGTGAGGGCTTCGTCTCAACCGAAAGGATCTAGGGGAAAGTCTGCTTGAATGGCGAAACCCAACCGGCGAAGTTCCACCAATGTTGGCTGGATCATTCTCAGCGCGTCGTGGCGCTGAGCGAGTGCGCGCGTGTAGTCGTCGATCGAGTATGTCTCAGCTGAGATTTTCAGCGAGGTGTCATTGGTCAGATCGATGACAGGAGATCCGTCTTCGAGTTGCTCGCGGATCTTGTCGATCAGAGCTTGGGCGCATTGGTCTGTGGCTTCAGCCTGGGCCACCATCAGCCAGCGACTTTGAACACGAACGGTTAGGTGAGATTGTGCTGCGGACAGAAAGCCCATGGCTTGCGCGCAGGGGGTGGATGCTCGGTCTTGCTCATGATGCATGATGAATGCTCCAGCGAAATCGTCGGTTGTTTGTGACTGGCCGGCGTGGCGCGGGAACTGAGGCGAAGCGCTACTTCATGCGGGAAGCGATTCTTCCTGGTTGCGTTTCGCGCGGAAGGTGACTGATTCGATACGACCCATTGTGAGGGTGACGTCATCAGCACGCACTTGGTAGCCAGGCACTTTGATGTCGGTACCTTCGACCGTGTACATGAACTCTTCCAGGGTACCTTCGACGGAAACACGCGAGCCCCTGCGAAGAAGCCGTGCCGCCTGCTCGCCTCGGTCGCCCCACAGAGAGACTTTCATCCAGAATCCGCCTGTCTGCTCAATGTCTCCTTCATCGTTGCGGCCGTACTTGTCAAAAAAAACCCGCATCTCCGCAACGACGCGCTCGCCGTCGGCGGTCGGCACGTACTTGATGGTGGGTGTGTCAGCCAAATTGCCTTTACCTAAGAATGTGTTCGGCATCTCATACTCCTTGGTTGCGCCATAGACGAGTGAGTGACCGGCAGGCGCGCGCCCAATCACCACAGAATGAATCACTGCAGAGAAGCGAAACGCTTGCGCCGACGTCGGCAAAGGCTCAGGGCCTGTCGCGCCAGGATGAGTTCATCGTTTGCTCGAAGTGCTTGATGTGTCATCCGCTCATACCAATCCCAAAGGTGTGGCGGTTCGAGTCGAATCATCGCGCCAACTTCATCCCATGGGATATTGGGGGCTCCGCCTCCGACGTGCCGCCATCGAAGGTAGTGGCCTCCGTTTTTGCGCTTGTGGAGCATGAGGTACATCTGCCGACCTGGCACGCGGGTAGTGAGCTGCGAGAGCTGCACCAGCATTGCTTCAGCCGCCACTACTGAATCAGTGAGTCGCGCTTCCTCCCGCTCCGGACCGCTCCGCGCTCCTCCCCTACCCGTAAAGGCCTTTGGTTCACGCACGTGTTGACATCCAGATGGCTCAGAAATGGACTCATGCCCGATTGACCCAGACAAAGGCCTCTGATTTCCAGATGCGCCAGCATCTGACGCGCTTGGCGGTTGTGCCATAGACGACTTCATACCAACGCCTCGAAGTCGGTGCCCTCAAGCTCCTGCGCAATGGCTTCGAGGAGATCGCGATCCTGTTTCGACAGATCGGCTTGGCGTCTTGAATGCAGAGGTTTGGTTGCGCCAGTCATGATTTCCGCTGGTACAGGGCCAAACCACTCCAGTGCGGCCGCTTTGCGTTTCAGTGCGTGCTCATCCGCGCTCGGAAGGAAGTCGCTACGAGACAATTGGGCCATGCGATCGTCGGCGAGAAACCGCTCGAACCGGATGAGCTTGAGGCAGTCCGCTCGAAACTCACGTTGATGCTTGCCGATGGTCTTGCGCTGCTCGTCGTCCGACATCAAACCCGCTCGGTTGAGCGTCTTGATCATCCGCACCAAGTAGTCGAACTTCACGATGAGTCGGGCAACTCGATAGCCGTAAGCGCTCTTAAATCCCAAATCGAGCTGCGAGGGGCGTTGAGACTGCAGGACATGCAATGTTATGCCTTGGCTGGCTTCGTCCTCGAGCTTTGCCCTGCATTGTTGAATGGTCGCATCTATGTGCTCCATTTGGACGCTGATGTACTGATCAGCCAAGACCAAGCCCCAATCGG
This sequence comes from Nitrogeniibacter aestuarii, assembly GCF_017309585.1. Taxonomy (NCBI): domain Bacteria; kingdom Pseudomonadati; phylum Pseudomonadota; class Betaproteobacteria; order Rhodocyclales; family Zoogloeaceae; genus Nitrogeniibacter; species Nitrogeniibacter aestuarii. Next base: position 6,640 of record NZ_CP071322.1, read on the forward strand.
CGTAGGGGTTGTCTGTTTGGGACTTGGTATGAAGTGTTCGAAGGGTGGATGCCAATCCCCTGCCACCAGGGATGGGGGCCGCGTTGCCTTCAGGGTCTCTGCCGCGTCCCATAAACATCCGGTGTGCCTCACGTGTATGGAGGTGCATGGTGTCGCTCTCTTCTACGACCAAGCGACCGACCTCCGACACCGCCCGCGCTTCTCGCTGCGTTACGTCACGCGGTGCCGCGTTCGTGGCGCTGAAAGCCGCCCGCATTGCGTCAAGTTCGCTCGAGCGCGCCTCATAGAGTTGGAAGTTGTCCCAGAGAGGGTCGGCAGGATCCGGGTCTTCCGAATCGATCAGATGCTGGACGCGTTTCCGCTCGCGATCAATGTCGTACTTGTCGTCGAAGGGAGAGTCCGGGCTGCGCTCGAAATGAACGTGCGGCCCTCCTTCGTAAGCTTGAACGCTGCCTGGAGGTAGAACCTGGTCAGCTGCATCCTTGGGTCTTTTTACCATGCTAGAAAACCTCGTCAGAGTTGGAAGAAATGCCCCCAACGAACTCGTCGAGAGCGGGAATCTCGGTAATGCCAGGGATGACATTCGCGTCTGGGACCGCGCGCTTTAGTAGGCGTTGAACCGCATTCTTCGATACTCGAAACTGGCGTGTCGTGTTGCTGTGGGCGGTCGATGGTGTTACGTCCCGCACTACACCCATTTCGATCAACGCTGTTGTTGCACGATGTGCCGTCGAGCGCGAAAGGCCGGGCGAAAGAGCTGCGATTTCGCTCCAGCTCACCTCAATTTCGTGCGTCAGTCCGTGGCGATAGATCAATCCCAGAAGAACCGTTGTTTGTGCCAAATTCTGGTCGAGGGCTTGAAGAAGCCGAGGGAATGAAATCGCGGAAGAGTTCATGTGGCGTTCCAAAATGAAACGGTGTTCAGCTGCCGACGTGCGTTCCATTTCGGAACGCTTTTGGTGAAATCATGTATGAACCAAAGTCGGCTTCCACTCGCGCGATCAGGGCGTCTATCGTGAACCCTGGTAGCTTTTTGTGCAGGTAGTAGAGTCGATGCCTCGTCTCTGCGTACTTGACGCATACCGCAGGCCAATGCTCGTGAAGAGCGATGCAGTGCACGTCGTCGTCGTCACGTATGCGCGACTTCAGTTCGCTGCGCTTGTTGGCGATTAGTCTCGCTCGCGCCCTAACGTCGGTTGTACTTTGATGAAAAAGTGTCGCAACGACATCCGCTTGTGTTCCATGCTGCAGGAAGTAGTCCATCAAACTCACTCGCTGGACGGTATCGTCGAATGATTCAAGCGCAGCCGTAAGCGTTGCCGGGTCTATAGTCACAGCCAAAGGGATGTCGAATAGTCCGATGTTGGCCACGTCACCCGCGGTTCGATGTCGTAGATTTTCGAGTAGCTCGGGGGAGAACCCGTCGTCAATGAGTTCGTCAATCTCCATCGACTCAATGCGACTGACGATGTAGGTCAGGAGAAGTGACTTCAACATTGAGTCGCGGATTTGCATGGTTTAGTCCTCTTCCGCTCATTTCGATCTGAGAAAGAGCAGGACTTCATCGCTGGTGACGCTGCTGGCCTCGCACCATTGCTCGAATGATTCCAGCCAGGCAGGTGCGACAACCTGCCTTTTCTTCGATTGTCGAGGCTTCTTCGCTGAGTGTGGATCGCTTGCGGAGCCAAAAATTGGCGAAGTCAGGGGTTCGAAGCTAGATGGTTCAGCGATAGAAATACGAGGCATGATGCCTGCCGCTGCGGCACTCATGCGCTCAATTACGTAATCCGCTTTTAGGTGAGACGCGTCTGTGTCGGACTCCATTTCCTGATAGACCGCACGGAGTTGGGTATCGAGGTGACCCGGAACCAAATTGTGCTCTTTGGCTTCGCGCTCAAGTTTTTGATGATGGCTGCGGATTCGTTGAGAATCGGTATGAGTGAGCCACTGTTTTAAGGGTGATAGGTACCGCGCTGCGAAGAGGTATTCGACCAGGACGGACGTGCTCCTGGTCATGCCGAGGTTTCTCGTGTGCTGAGCGAGGTCGGCGATTTTCAGCACACGATCTTCTCTTTGCTCAAGCATGGCTTTGAGGTCAGCGACCCCCATCGCCTTATCGAAGAACGATGTATCTCCTCGAGCTTCGTTCTCAACAAGGTGTGCAGTAAAGGTGTCGATTTCGGATACCCAAGGCACGAAAACGCATCGAATCGTTCGGAAGCGCTCGTCTTTGGTCTCATCCCAGAGCTGTTGAACGATTCTGAGGCGAGTATTGCCTCCCCGCGAGAGCATGTAGGGATGTTCGGGTGTTCGACGAGTCACCGTTAGCGTGTCAGTGAATCCTCTTTGCCTGATTGACTCCTTGATCGCTTTGAATTCTGGATTGATCGTCGTCCGCGGATCCCTGTCATAGGGGATGACATCTGTGCATGCCAGGATGAGAAACCCCTCCTCGTCCTGGATGGCCGTCAGACGAGACGTGGCCGCCGCTGGAGTTTGGACCGAGAGGCTTTCGCCGACGCGTTCAAGGCGGGTTTTGGGTTGGGGGTTCATGATGATCTCGCGCAGGCTGACGGAGGCAGGTAGCCTTCGACTAAGCTGTGAAACGTGGGATTTAGATGTCGAATTGACGTTGTCCTTCGCCATGTCATGCTCCGGATTCTTCAGAAACTTTCTTGGTCCTGGAGACATCAGCAGTGCATCCGTGCAACTCAGGAATCAGCTCCCATACGAGTTGGTGCATGACTTCGGATGCTGCCGTGTCTCTCCAGTGGACGGGTTGGCGTGCTGTTGCGGCTGATCTATAAACGGTCGAGTGTGGAATTTCGGTTCGGAGCATCTCGAAGCCCGCACCAGCAACCAGATCTGGGGATGTGAGCCACTGGATGATGTCCATGCAGTCGTTCGTGCGATCTGCCTTGTTGATGATGGCCTTGAGAGGAGGTAGATCAATCCCGAAAGTGGATTTCGCCGGTTCCAGTCGGGTTAAAAGGTCGAGTGTGCGCGAAAGGTACTCGCGCGAGGACAGAACGTCAGGGCTGACTGGGCTGATCAGAATGTCTGCCGCCAAAACTGCCGCGTCTTGGAGATGACCAACGGCACCTTGAGTGTCGATCAAAACGACTTCATAGTGTTCTTGGATCTGGCGTGCGCGCAGTGCCATTCGAAGTCTTACGCCACGATCAATTCTTGGGCTCAACCAGTCCTGTAGCTCACCGCCGGGTGTATCAGAGATGACGATATCTACTTGGCCATTCGGGTTGAGATCGCGCCACCAAACACCTGGGAGAGACTTCAAGGGGAGTTTGATAGAGCTGACTGAGCCCGGTTCTAGCACACCAGATTTGACTACACGGGTCAGGCCATCATCCGCTTGAAACTCGATGGGAAAGTACCGTGAAAGACTTGGCTGAACGTCAGCGTCAACCAGTAGGACGCGTAAGCCCATGTCAGCGAGAAGACAACCCAAATTGGCGCACAAGGTAGTCTTACCAACACCGCCTTTGGTGCTGATTACTGAAATGACGATCATGAGAAAGCCTCCCCGTGCTGGGGGGGCGAGACGTTGTGATTTGCCATCAGGTCGACCCACTCAGAGGACGTGAAACGCCCTGGACACACCAAAAATCAGCGACAAGAAAGTGCGCTGACAAACTCCGACTAAGTTCCAGTCTGGGCGGCAAATATGACCTTGTCAACACTTTCGCAAATCCTTTAGGGGTTTTTAGGTCCATTCTTGGTATATGACAAATGCAAATTGGGATTCATTGAAGGCACTGGATTTACCCATACTTCCGGGCTTTTGAGCACAACGGCGGCTAGTTTTCCGACCCGGACATTACCCCTCCCAAGAACGTCGAAGCTAAGAATGTTATTGTGTCCAGCGGTAACGACATGCCAACCCGATTTGACTACCGCGCGCTGTGTAAGAGTGCCTGGAAGCACCTTGCCCTCCTTCGCTTCACTGGACTGTTCTTCGCTAGCCTCAAACTCCCGGAAGATTTTTGGTGACACCAAAGCCATGCCGACTTCGGTGAAGTGGATCATGGCGCCTGGTTCGTTGTAGGGAAGATCCCCGGATGAGATGCCGTTTTGCACCCAGTTCATGAACTTGATGGCGAGGGGACTTGGTTGGCCCTCCGATTCGCCAACGTGAGGCTGAACGGCAGTTGCTCCAGAGCGGATGGAAGACTTCTGTACTTCGAAGGATGCCGAATCCTCCTCATCGAGAAATGTGCCAGAGTCATGAGTGATTGGCTCAGGCTGAGGCGGTTCCTCCGCTGCAGGTTCGTACTCGGTTGCTGAAGCATTCGGCTTGTCGGGGACATTCGCGGCGTCGTTCCCTGCTGACTTCGGGCGCTGGGGAATCGGCTTTGGTTCGCGCACCATTCCTTTGCGTTTTGGATCATGCGATTTCGACTTGGGTTTTGGCTCATCCACCCCTTCTTCAGCCTGGTTGGGCGTGATGGATGTGCTTTCGACCGACGCTGATTTGGCTTGTGGCTCAACTGTTCCAATGAAGGTCTTTGGATATTGACTGGAACTGTCCCAAAGCTTCTCCAGTGGGAAGCGAAGCATGGCAAAGTCATGGGTGTACTCGCTGCAACTGACCCGCATGTGCCAAATTGCTTGCTCTGTGTCTGGATTCGGGGTCAGAAGCAAATAGTCTTGCCAAGTGTCCATTAGCCTGTCGTTCCGACTTGGAACCCCTTCGCTGTCATCGGTTGTCGCAAGAACTCTGGCTCGAACCTCGTCGGACACGCGCTTGGCCACGAAGAACACTGCGCCATCGAATACCCAACCAGCAGCTCCATCTCGATTCAGTGGTAGTGAGCCATCCGCAATCAAAGACTTGAGTGCGCTTTGCAGACGCTCGACCAATGGAGTGGTGTTAGCTGTTGGAAACCTTGCGCGACTGCCACTTTGCAGATTTCTCGCTGCCGACCTCTGATCTGCTTGGCGCACGATGAGCGCGAGCGATGTGGATTTGGCGCATTCGAGACCGGAAAGATAGTCAGTGAGCTGCTGTAGGACGGTGGGCTTTCTGGCAAGAAAGCTTAAAGTCGAAGCTGGAACGATCTTGTGCAGTAGGGTGACTGGAAGCTTGCGATGGGCGTCGTAGTCTCGCTCAGATTTTGCGGCGAACGTGACTCTGTAGCTCGTTGCCCCAACGTCTAACAAACTTCCGGCAATTGGGTGCCATTCATGTTCTTCCGAATCCCTTGCCAGGCGGTACGAGATTCGAAGGTCGGCAACAATTTTCCCTAAGTCGTGTAGAAGGCCTCCGAGAATGACGGCGTAGGTCCAATGGTCGCGTTCCGAATCAATCTGCTCTGCTCCAGCGCCCGGCGGTAGCAGGTGACCTTTCCTGATCATGGCTGCAGCAGCTGTTGTCTCCAGGGTATGAGCGACAAGGCCTCCTGCGTGGGCGTGGTGATGGCCCTCAGAGGCCGGCGCGAGTTGAACGAACTCTATGTAGGCAGTGATCGCAGGCAGAATGTCGCGCTGAAAAACAGTCGGCGATAGTCCACTGTCTCTGGCCAACATTTTGATCGTCGCGTCCAAGTGACACGCAGTGACCAGTTGCGACGCAGTTCCGACGCGTAGCCACCCGCCTCCAAGGTTGGTAAGAGAAGTCTCGGCTGAAGGCAGTGGACTGGAGGTTGTTGGTGTTGCATCGGGTCGCGAGCGCTTGTGCCAAAGGTACAAGCAGCTTGCTGCGACAAAACACAAAATGGATAGGTAAATCACCGTGTTCGAGCCTGAAATATACGCTTGGCATTTTTAGACGCTGGGCGGTAGTTGGCGCAAGGTTTTTGTCCACAAACTTTCTTGCGGATGTTCGACAGCCGGTTTGCCGCACTGGAGACACGAGTTTGAAGCTCAAGAATTTGATGGTCGTGATTGCGGGGGCGATTTTGATCGCAGTACCGCTGTCGCGCTTCATGGGGCAACAACTGGCGCAGGTGCACATTGCAAAACTTCGCCTTGTTTGGGGGGCGCTGGAAGAGCTAAACCCCAAAGATCGAGCTTTGATCGCTGGCCTTGCGGTTACTTGTCAGCTTGAGAGGAATGAGGTTGTAACCGCTGCAGACACATTGAGTTGTCTGCGAACTGACCTCGATGAGGAGAAGCCAATGCTGCCGAAATCGATGGGCCGTGAGGATGCACGGCGTCGCCTTGAGAAGCTGATTCGGGATCGGGTTTGACTACGCCTACTCTGACTTCTCGACGTTTGCTCGCGTGAGTCTGGCAACAAGCCAAGCGCGCAACTCATCCATGGATGGGGTGGGATTCTCGAAGGCTGCAACATTCACGCGAGCAGCTCCTTCTACGACCAGGCGCCCTCTGCGTGTCGAACCACTAGCAAACAGAGAAAAGTCGGTTTCAAGCGGATTCCAGATATTCGATCTGGCCTCGTCGCCGTAGCGAAAAGCTCGATAGCGTGTGTGCGGGAGGCTTGCGAGGCGATTTGCGAGGTCAGTTGGGGCGATCGGCTGTCCTCCGAGAGCCAAGTCACGCAATAGCTGTGAGCCAGTTACGCGGGGATCTTTCAGCGAGCCCAGATAGACCTCTATGCCATCCCACTTCAGCCACCACTCTTCGAGCGCATCATGCCAATGGCTCAGTCCCAGTTGCTCTAACGTGCCTGGCACGATCTCCGACATCTTGACGCGAATGGCCCAGTGCACCCGATCGTAGCTCGGTGGTGCAACGTCGCTGTCTCCAGCTTTGACGTTTAGAGTGTTGTTGGGACCAATCACTTTGTCTCTGTCCTCTAACGGTCGAAGAACTATCCGTGTTTGAGTGTTCGGGGAATTCATGCCGCAAGTGTCCTGAAGCGCTACGGCCAGTAATGACGGCATCCTAAACTCAAACTTTAACCTAAAGTTGCTAAGTCAGTTCCAAATTGGAATGCTTTGTGGCTTATGTCATAAGCCATACAAGAACTGGGTCAAGCCCTGACACTGTCTCTGTAACAGTAGCGTCCCTACCCTCTTTTGCCGTATCGCATTTCTCGGCTCGATCCTTTTTGTGTCCGAGCTGACTTGAGACAGGCGCAGCTACTTTACCCCTATTGCGGCACGTGGGGGGGTGTCCTTTCTGGCATTTCCCGTGGGCCAGTAGGTCCCTTTCCCCTTCCCTGTAAACCCTTCGGTAATCACAGATTTTTGGTGATTGCCGCCCTTTCAAGTAGGGCCTGTAAGCCTGTAGCGCCTTCCCAAAGGCGCTCGCCATTTGCCCTTAATGGCATTTGCATTTTTTCGACTCTCCGTCAATAGCTGAGTCGACATTTCCTCCTATACCTGATTGGCATTCCGGCGTAGGCCATCCGGCGAGATAGTTGCGTCGTGACTGGCCGGCGTCTGACGCTGACCGTGCCACCCTCATCGGTGGCGCACCCAAATAAATGGAGATTCGATCGATGAAACTCGCTCTCCCCCTGTTGATCGCAATGGGGGTTCCTTGCGTCGCAAATGCCGCGGATCTTGTGCCGGGCGAAATTCGCCTGGCTCGATACACATCAGCGCAAGTGGCTGACCCGCAACCGCTGGATCCTCCCTTGTTGACTCTGGTTCAGGTTCAAGTTCCCCGAGACATCATCACGGTCGGTGGGGCAATTGACTACTTGCTTCTTCGCACCGGTTACCACCTTGGGGATCTGGCTCCTGCTGTTGCTGACCTCCTTCGATTGCCTCTTCCAGAGAATCATCGTTCGCTCGGACCTGCGAGGGTGAGCGACTTGCTGTCTGGCTTGGTTGGTGATCCGTACGAAGTTTCTGCGGACGACATCACCAGAACGGTGGCTATTTCTCTGAAGCCTACCCCCGCGCCTGAAGTTCCCTACCGACAGATCCCGCTGAGTGAAGTGCAGCCGTCTGAGGACGATGCGCCCGGTGCCAATGGAGCTAACGATGGCTGAATCGAAAGGGCGTCGAAGCATTGTTGTTCCAGCTGTGATCGCAGTTCTTGTTACGGTCGGACTCGTCAGTGCGTTTGTTGTTGGACGTCCGTATCTCAAGGCTAAGTTCGGCGATGGAGTAGGCGAGGCTCACGAAGCGCCGGTCATTGCCCCGACGGATCCCCAAGTCTTCACAGAGTTTGGGCAAGTGAAGAAGCGACTGACTGAACTGGAAGATTCTGTGGGTCAGCTCTCGCCAAGACTCGATCAGTTGAGCGGTGATGTCGCAGCGCTGAATGACTCCATCAGAACCCTGCAATCCGGTATGGAAACCCTCATTAAGCGCATTCCAGAAAAGACCGCAGCTTCAACCGCTGCCGCACCCTCTCAAGGTGCGCCGCGCAGGGTAGTGCGGAAAGTTGTGCGTAAGAAGCCTGTGGCCGCATCGAAGACCACAAATCTACCTGTTCTGGTTGCAGTCGACACTTGGGGTTCTACCTCAAGCGCAACAATTCGTCAGTCAGACGGCACACTGAAATTCGTCACCGTTGGCGATACCGTTGGCGTAGCGCGAGTCAAGAGTGTTGATCCTCGCGGTCAGCGCGTGCAGGTCAGCCTTCCCAATGGGTCCGAAGCGACTTTGAAGGTGCGGTAGTCATGTCCCCCCGTACGCTCCTGGTCTTGTTCATCGCGTTCTACTCGTTCTCAGCCCAAGGGGCTGAAACTGTCGCGACCCAGAGTCGCCCCACAGCGCTGGGGGATGCGGGCGTTGACCAAAGCACCTCGGTCGCATCCATCGAGCAAAGGCGCGATCTATTGCAGGCCCGTTTGTGGGGGCTGGAAGTTAGCGAGATAAAACGCGCCCGTGATCTGATGACAGGGCCACGTGGTGCGTTCTCCGTCGCAAATATCAGCCCCCTGGAAATTCTGGGAATCCACGCCAGGAACGAACAAGAGCGCCGCCGATACGCTGAACTGATGGCTCGCGTCATGGTGGAAGACACACAGAGGATTCTCGCCTTCCAGCAGGAGTACGACGCGGCAGTAAGGCGACTCTACCCTGGCATTAAGACGGTCGATTTCGGTCCTGGCGGTGCACCGAAGAACCTGCCGTCCTCATTTTTTGGGGGCGTGAAATGACCACGCGGCGAGACTTCTTGCTCGTTTGCGCTGCCGGCGCTTCAGTCGCGCTTGCTCCAAAAGCATTTGCGCGAGCGATACAAGCTAAGTACCCGCCCGTACCGCAAGCCTATCAGCTGATCGCAGCTCAGTTTTCAGTGCCGTCTCGGTTGCTGTTCGCAATCGCGCTTCAGGAGAGCGTGAAGTCCACCGACGGACTGCTGTTGCCGTACCCGTGGACTCTCAATGTTGAACAGAAGCCTGAGCGCTTCCCGACATACCGTCAGGCTGTCAAGCGACTCGAATATTTGGTTGGCTCTGGTGTTCAGAACATCGACTGCGGAGCTGTCCAAGTCAATTGGCGTTGGCACAAACAGAGGCTAGGTACGCCAGTACAGGCACTTCATCCGTATCACAACATTCGCGCAGGTGCTGACTATTTGCGCGAGTGCTTTCAGACCACGGGCGACTGGTTCAAAGGAACTGGGCGCTACCACTCTCCAGCCGATCCAAATCGCGCTGAAAAATATGCGCAGCAAGTGTTCTCACGCATGTCGGGGATTCGTCGTGCGTAGGGATTCAATAGTCCTCCCTCGACTTACTCACCTCCGCCGTCCCACTGCAAAGGTGGTTTGCGGGTGGCGTACCAGATCCGTCCCCCGCGATAGGTACGCGGCCCGCCCTCTTTCTTGGAGGAACCGATGAAAGCATCCGGCGAACTTGAGGCGCTCCTACGCCCCCCTGTAGAGATCTACAGCGCTTTCACCGCCTTTGTCGCCGCTGCGATATCAGCGTACGCGCCATGGGTTTTCATGATGCCTGTTGAGCTGGGTTATTTGACGGCAGGGTTTCTGATCGCCTTCGGTTTGGTGCGGGCGAGAGCCGCGTACGCAGTCATGCGTTATCAGCTTGGCTTGTATCGCTACAAGATCACAGCCACAGCGCCGCATCAACTGCCGCGAATTGCTGGAAAAATCTTTCTGGGTTTTGGCTTCTCGTGGAGCCAGGAGCACACCCAGCGGCTTCATGATGCTCGGCGACCGGAGGCATCCCAGTTTGTTCGAGCTCCAGGACTTGTTCGGCGGCTGCAAGGTTTTCTAATCGCTCTGAAGAAGACGCCTGCAGCCTTCCTGGTTGCATGGACTCTATCCGCCCGCTACTGGTGGAACCCATTGGGTATTCAACCCGACCTTGGGGGTTCCCCAAGCCTCCACGGTGTAGAGCCGAACGAAACAAACGTCGGGTGGAATCAGGCGGATCGGAATGGTCATCTGCTTGTTCTGGGTACCACGCGTGTCGGGAAAACGCGTCTGCTCGAATTGCTCGTTAGTCAGGATATCCGCGACGGTCACGTGACTATCGTGATCGACCCGAAGGGTGATGCGGACCTGATGATGCGCGTCTATGCCGAGGCTGCTCGCGCCGGCCGCCTGGATCAGCTTTACCTGTTCCATCTCGGCTACCCTGAGATCTCCGCCCGGTACAACGCCATCGGCTCATTTGGACGTATCACCGAGGTTGCGAATAAAGCCACGAACAGCCTCCCGTCGGGTGGCAATAGTGCGGCTTTCAAAGAGTTTGCTTGGCGCTTCACGAACATTTCTGCTCAAGCGCAAGTAAGGCTAGGTGAGACACCTACTTACGAGTCGCTCAAACGGTCCATTACCGACATCGAGCCGCTTTTTATCCGATACACCGAGTTTTTATTGAGTGAGCTGAAGGAATCCGGAGCTCATGAAGATTGGGAAGCGGACGTGGAGCGCGTGGAAGCCTTGATCGAGCAAAAGAAGTTTCCAGTCGATCGCGCCCTTCAAACGCGTAGGCCGCGAATGATTGCACTCGTGGACTACATCAAGAACAACCCGATTGAGGACGGCATTCTTCTCGGGCTATCCACCGCGGTCAGGTATGAGCGGAGCTTCTTCGAGAAGATCGTTGCGAGTCTTGGCCCATTCCTTGAAAAGCTCACCACCGGTGCAGTTGCTCATCTGATCTCGCCGAACTACTTCGATAACGCGGACGATCGCCCCATTTTCGATTGGACGCAGGTTATTCGACAGGGTGGGATTGTGTATGTCGGCCTGGATGCTCTTTCCGATAGCGTCGTCGCTGGGGCCGTAGGCAACGCCATGTTGGCCGACCTCGTATCAGTTGGCGGCAAGCTCTACAAGTACGGTCTTGATCCGCACGACCCTGAAGGGAATGTGACCCTTCCGCGCATCGCATGTCACTTCGATGAAGTCAATGAGATTGCAGGCCCCGAATTCGTCCCGATGGTGAACAAGCTCGGTGGTGCGGGATTCATGATCCATGCGTACACGCAGACCATTCCTGATATCGAAGCCAAGACGGGTTCAGCTCCTGCGGCAAGGCAGATCTTGGGCAACTTCAATCACCTTGTAATGCTGCGTGTCAAAGACGACGGTACTGCGTCTTTCTTGGCCGATCAGCTGCCGGAAGTGGATGTGACGTTGATGACCAGCATCTCGGGGGTGACGGACACCGACGGTTCTACCGGTGTCGATTTTGTGTCCCAAAACCAGGATCGCCGCTCAACCCAGCGCGTACCGATGGTGGCTGCGTCGGACATCATGGCTCTGCCTAAAGGCCAAGCCTATGCCCTGATTGAGGGCAACCGCTTGTACAAGCTGCGCTTTCCGATGCCGAGCACTGAAGGTGATTCATTCGTGCCGCCATCACTCAAGGCTGTAGCTGTAGACATGCGTCAGAAATATCGCACCTCTGAGCACTGGGTTGACGAGACAGACTGGTTCTCGGGTCACTCGCTCGGTTTGCAAGGGGTGGCCGCGTGACCCAGCAGACTTCGAATCGAGATGCCCCGCGTCGAAATGATCCTGCGCGACCGAAAGGGCCGATTGCTACTTTGTTCGGGCTAGGTTTTGGTTTGGTGTTAACGGTCCTGACCTCGTGGATATTCGCGACGCTATTCGAAGTCATTGGCATGCACACCGTGTGGAAGGGTCAAGGTGCTGACCATGCGCGAAATGCTCTTATTGAAGACTACTCGTACATCCGAACCTTTCCGAAGAGCCTGCTTGTCGACGACACCGAAGAGTTCGCACGCAAGCTCGGCGGATTTGCGGTCGTGCCCTTCCATGCTATTCGGGCTGCTGGCTTGGCTGATCGGGTCGCAAAAACGCGCGGCGCCTCTCAGCTTAATGAGCGTATCGATGCCTTTCGCGTGAACGTTGGATCAAGTGCCGCAGAGTGGATCGAAGCCTCGATGTACTGCGCTGAAGACACGATGGTACGCCTTGCCATTGCCTTCTACGGTATTCCCGCCTTTGCAATGGCGCTTTGTCTCGGTTTTGTCGATGGCTTGGTGCGTCGCGACCTTCGAAAGTGGTCAGGCGGTCGCGAAAGCTCTTTCGTTTACCACCACGCCAAGCGCTTCAGTGCTTGGTTTCTCGGTTTCGGGTTTGCCGCCTACTTGGTTTGGCCGTTCGGCGGCGTCAATCCAGCCCATTTGCTACTGCTTTTTGTTGTCGCGGTCGCGGTGAGTACGTCAACAACCATCTCAAGTTTCAAGAAATACCTGTGACGAGGTCAGTTATGAAAAAAGTATTAGTTGCTCTTCTTTGCTTTGTGTCGCTGAGCATGTCCGCCGCTCACGCGGATAGCGGAATGGAGCGCGAAAACCTGGCTCGAATTCAAAACGAGCTGCGCTTCCTGAAGCAGCAAGTTCAAGACGCAGCGGCACACGGCGGTACAGGCGACCGAATCCGCTTCCGTTACGACTGGCTCGCACGGGATCTCGATCTTATGGCGCTCGCAATTGATGAACACCTCGATGCACCGCGTCAGCCGCGCTCAGTACCTCCTTTGCGTGGCGATTATCGCCAGTAAGGATCCCTATGAATCAGGCTCAACAACAGGCCTGGGCAGCCAATTGGGCGAATCACGCACCAGCTGATCTGAAGCTGTACATCGCTTCGGTGCTTATCGCGATTGCGTTGATCTGGGCTGTCGCGATCATCCGTCGGCTGGGGCAAGACGCCATGGTCGATGCGGATGGTACCGGTGTCTGGAACCTTATCTTTTATGCGGTTCGAGTCGGACTGCTTTTAATCATTCTGGTCTGGTTCGTTTCCTGACCAATGGTTTTCTGTGTGGATTGGTACCGCAGTCGCCACACGGGAAGTTCCTTATCTCTGCGGTGTTTTCAGGAGAAATCCATGTCCGTCATTAGCATCATCAAATCGGTAGCGACTGCGCCCGCTCGCGGATTCCGTCGCGTTTGTCAGTACATCACCGCTGCAATGGCAGCTACGGTTGCAACGTCGCCTGTGATGGCGGCACTTCCGAGTGTCGCGCCGCAAAACGCCCAAAACATCGCTAGCGGCGACATTCTTGGTGTGGCTCGCGACTACACCGACCAGAGCGTTGACTTCGCCACTCTGGCCGGCGGTGTCGTTCTCATGCTGTTGGCAGTGAGTGGTATCGGCGTGTCGCTGTATCAATACAACCAGGGCCGAGGTTCCATGGGAATGGTGATGAGTGCCCTGGTGATGGGTGGTCTCGTTTGCATCGTCGGTATCTACCTGCTCACCGAAGCTAACGCGATCTTCTAATCATGACCCGCCACTCCGACATTCAGGATGCGCCGTTGGTAGATCGTTGCAACGGCGCCCCCCCCGTGGTCCGAGGACTCACCGCAACCGAGGTCACTTGGGTTGTTGGGGTGGCGCTCGCCTTCTGGGCTCCATTTGCAGTCATTGCATGGTTATTCACGGGATGGCCGGTCTTGGCGGTAGTTGTGCTCTTCATCGGACCCGCGCTCTCCGTCTATCTGATGGCTGGGTGGTTCGCTCGAATGAAGCGCGACCGACCTCAGGACTTTCACGTTCTCCTGGCGAAACGTTGGCTTGCCAAGAAAACGGGGTTTTTCGATCACTTCATTTCACACCGAGGGGCCTGGGATCTTGGCCGATCTCCTTTGCATCCGGCTATCGCGCGTCGTCGTGCGAAGAAATTGAACGCCCTTGAGAAGAAAGAGAGCTAGAGATGTCCTTTACAAACATTGCCAAGTCTCAGCACGCGGAGATTGTCTTTTACCGCTGGGTTCTCGCTGGACTACTGGGGCTTTCAATGCTACTCGCCGTCTTTTGGCGTGCGCAGCAAACCGAATTCATTGTTCATGTGCCGCCGGATCTAAGCAATGGTGCAGCCTTGGCCGTGGGCACGACCTCCGCCGTGCCCTCCCCGAATGTCTACCTCTTTGGTTTCTACATCCTGCAGCAACTTAATCGTTGGCCGAAAGACGGGTCTACAGAGGCTGGAGAGCGGATCTTTTCTCTTCAGAACTATCTGACGCCTTCGTGCCGCCAATACCTGATTGATGACATGCATCGGAAAACCAGCCGTGGTGAATTGGCCCGTCGTACGCGTGCTCTTCAAGCAATTCCTGGATTCGGCTTTGCGCCAAATCGCGTCTTGAACCACGGCTCAGGTGGATGGACCGTCCTCATCGATGCCCAGCTCACGGAGACGACCAACGGGGTGCCCGTCAAAGACACTTTCATCCGCTATCCACTTCACGTCGTTCGATACGACGTCGACCGTGAGCAGAACCCCTGGCAACTGGCACTCAACTGCTACGGCGGCCGCGAACCCGAGCGACTTTCGCAAGATGCGCTCGACGCTGCTGCTGCAAATTCAACGCCAGAACCTCGCGGTGACTTACTTGGTGCGACCGAATTCAAAGGGGCTCAACAATGAAATTCAAGACTTATGCGCTTGCGCTTGTTTCGGCTGCAACCGCAACCTCAGCTTTCGCCCAAAGCGTCGCTGCTGATCAAGTTCCCAATGCTCCGCTTTCTAGTTCGGTATCTCGCCGAATGGATGCGGCGCCATCCGCATTTCCTGAGTTGGGCTTCCTTCCTAACGGTGGCTCGCCTTCGGTCGGCAACGTCTCACCAGTAACTCCGATGACTGTAAGCGCTACTGCTGTTGCTCCGAGTGCTGTCGATTCAGTTTCGCGCAGTCGCCTCTCTGGTGATCATGTCCAGTTCAATCAAAGACCTGTTGATGTCTTGCTGAATGTGGGTAGCGAGCGAGTGGTGGACCTGCCATTTGTGGCAATGGTTCACTTGCCGCCGGAGCTGAAAGGGAAAGTGGCTGTGCAGCCGATTGAAAACGTGCTGTACATCACCGCGAGCGAAGACTTCCCTCGTACTCGCGTTTTTGCGCAAGGGATTGATGGCAACGCCATGATCCCCATGGACATCATGGCGGTGAGTGGCAAGGGATCTGGTGACAACAAAGACCTGATCATTCACTTGCCAGGTGAGCGTGGGTATGAGGTGCCTGCTGCGGCTCCCGGGGAGCTGCCTGAGTATGCTGACATGGTTCAACTGACCCGGCATGCGTCCCAGTCGCTCTACGCTCCTGCACGTCTGGTGCCCGTCAATTCAAATATTCGGCGTCAAGAAGTTACTGCTTCCGACGCATCGGCTTCGATGTATCGCGGAGGGGCACTCGCCGCACAACCTCTCGCTTCCTGGTGTTCCGGGGAATTGTGTGTGACTGCGCTGAAGGTTTCGAACCTCACCGCCAGCCCGCTACAAATCGATCAAGCGCGTTTTCGCGGGCGATGGCTCGCAGTGACGCCTCAGCACTGGCGGCTCTTGCCGAAAGGCACTTTGTCGGATACCACGGCGGTCTATTTGATCTCCGAAGGGCCATTTGCTGGCGCGTTCTGAGAGGCTGATCATGGACTTCAAGACGAACAAACTCATTCCGCTCGTTGTTGTTTCACTTCTGGTGACTGTGGTTATCGTTTATTCCACTCGAAGCGGAGATGAGGGTGTTGTTTCGGCTGGCCCCGAGATGGAAACCATTCCTCTCCCGCAAGCCGATACGGGGGCTGATGCTGATACGCCGGTCGAGACTCTTAAGACGGTTGTCGGTGGCTTTAGGCGCCTCGAAGAGCGACTTGGCCTGCTCGAAGATGAAAACCAGCGTCTGAGACGCGAAAACGCCGATGCCAAGGCAATGGAAACGCGATTGAGTGATCAGATTCGTCGCGACCAAGAGCGTGGGATGGGACGTGTTGAGGCGCAGCTTCGTGCAGATGCCGAACGCGAACGCCAACTTTCTCGCCAAATAACCGGGGTCGAAAGTGAATCAACGGGGCGTGGGAATGGAAGCGCATCAGCATCACTGGCCGATGAATCCGCTCAGGTGATCTTGCCGGCTGGCTACAACATGACTCGATCGCCCGATGGCGCGCTAGCGATTGGGCGCACGCTCCCCCAATCATCTCTGCTACCGGGGCGGAACGGGGGGCGAGCAAGCAAAAAGCTCGACATCAAGCCTGACGTACCGTTCTACACCATTAATGAGAATGCGACGCTTCTCGGCGCCAAGGCGATGACTTCTATCGTTGGTCGCGTTCCTGTTGATGGTGAAGTCTCTGACCCAATGGAATTCAAGGCAATTCTTGGCCCCGAAAACCTTGCAGCGAACGGACACTACCTTCCGAGAAACTTGGCTGGAGTTATTGTTTCAGGAATAGCGATCGGGGATATGACCCTGAGCTGCAGTCAGGGGCACATCATCAGCATGACCTTCGTGTTTGCGGACGGTTCGATCCAGACCGTCAGTGAACGTGGAGACGACGGTCGTGGAGCTGGCGTGGCAGGCAAATCGACGCCGGACCGTCTTGGCTACATCTCGGACTCCCGCGGCAATCCCTGCATACCAGGCAAATTCGTAACGAACGCGCCTGCCTACCTCACCGACATGGTGGCCCTCAAGTCGCTTTCGATTGCGGGTAAGGCGTACGCCACAGCTCAGACAACGACACTTTACGGTGCAGCGACTGGCACGACCGCGACAGCAGTGACCGGGGACAAAGGCAAATACGTTCTTGGCGAAGCTGCGAGCGCTGGTATCGACGAAGTGACTGACTGGATCACGAGGCGAATGGAAGACAGCTTCGATGCCGTGGTCACGACTGCTGGGTCCGACGTGGTGGTGCACATCACCAAAGAAATCCCTATCGATAAGAAGGGCGACGCTCGGAGGATCGATTACGGTCGTGCCGATGTCGCCGCCAATGCACAGCGAGGTCAATTCCATGGAATGCACTAACACAAGTTTTCGGGCTGTTGTCCTGATGGCATGCGCCGCTCTGCTTTCGGCTTGCACGGTCGTTGGCCCACGCAGCTCCCCTCTTCCGACCGATGGCCCTGAAATGAAGGAAATTTTTGACGGTCACTCAAACAACATCCATGGACAGGATCTTGGTTTCCGCCACGGCGTTGAGCAACGACCCGCATTGGATGATGCATCCATTGCGATTCACGAGCAGCCTTCAGTTGCGAGTGTCGAGCAGCGATTCCCTCGGGTGCCAAACCCAGATCTCGTCATGTGGGTGGCGCCGCATTTGAGCCCCGGACGGTACCCCGTTCCCGGCTATTTGACGGTGTTCCCTATGTACGAACGTGTCGAATACCTTCTGCCAGGCGAAGCCGAAGCTTGGCGCGGCGCCAATTGAGGATTTGGGGATGTTTGGATTCATTCGCAATCACGACGAGAACCCGGAAAGCGCTAACGCTGGCAAACCTTTGTCGGCGTCAGCGCGCCGAGTTGGCTTGAAGGTCCGGGAACGGAAAGCTCACGCCAAGCGCCCCGCTTCACTGACGGACCATATCCCCCTGGTTGGATACGAGTCAGAGAGTGAAATGTTTTTGCTCGAGGATGGCATGTCACGGGTCGCAATGTTCGAACTCACACCGATTCCAACCACCACGAGAACTGAGGACTACCTGCTACAGCGACGCCGTGAAATTGAAAACGCGATCTCTGGCGTACCGGAACTGGATGACGGCCCATGGGTGGTTCAGTTCTTCTGCAACGATGACAACAATCTCCATCCAGTCGTTGATCAGATGCAGGACTACATCCTACAGGTGAATGGAGGGTCCAATTCGATAAGAGCGAACGGAATTGTCGAATCGGCTTTGACGCAGAAGGTGCTTAAGGAGATCGAACAGCACATCGAGCAGATCAGTCGGGATACTGGACTTTTCGTGGACGACCTTATATCTGGTGAAGTGTGGCGTGGTCAGATTCGCCGCGTACGCTGTGTTGTCTACCGAATGCTGCCCGATGAGTTCGATCCCGACGTATCAACCAAGAAGCTGATCGATCAAGTTGATCACGCAGCGTCTGCAGTAATCAACGCCCTGCGCGAAGCTGGCATCACGTCTCGACGAATGGATCTCCATGACTTCTGGGAATGGATGCTTCCATTCTTCAATGCCGTGCCCGAAGGTATGGGATCGATCCACGAAATGATGCAGGTTCACGCTCTCCCAGAGACGGAAGAGTTGGCACCGCAGTTCGATCTCGGCGAAGCCCTTTTGCTCGACTGGCCAGAGTCAGAACCCGAGTCAGGGGTTTGGAGAATCGGGAAAAGGTGGCTTCGAGCAATTGCATTGCAATCGATCCGCCAGCAACCTGAAGTTGGACACTTCACTGCTGAGCGACGATTGGCTGAGAAACAAGTCGCTCGCCTCGATCGATTGCCGGTGGGCACCATGCTGTCCGCCACCCTCGTGGTCAGACCCCAAGATGCCATGAAAGAGCGCTTGGGACGAATACAGGCCGGCTCGCGTGCCCAGACGCCCGAAGCGCAATACACCTATGCGGAAACCGAGGAAGTGCTGGACCGTATGGCTCATCGGGACAAGCTGTACCCATTCTTTCTGTCGGTCTTTGTTCGGGGTGACTCGGAAGAGGAGCTACGAAAGAATTCTTCGGTCGTCCACGCCTCGCTTTCTAACGCGGGATTGAAATTCATCGAGCCCCGACACGAACTCATTGGGTGCGACGTGCTCATGCGAGCCCTGCCTGCTGGATTTGATCCTGCCTATGACCTGAAGCACATGCGTCGCTCGAGGCTCATGTTCGCATCTCAGATCGCAGCCATGCTGCCCGTGTTTGGGCGGGCCAGGGGCACCGGAAATCCGGGGTGGTTGATGTGGAATCGTGGTGGCGAACCCATCCTGGTCGATCCGCTCAATAAGCACGATCGCAAGAAGAATGCGCACATGTTGGTGCTGGGACCGACCGGCGCCGGAAAGTCGGCAACGCTGAATTATCTCGCGATGCTCGTCATGGCGATCCATCGTCCGCGACTTGTGATCGTGGATGCTGGCGATAGCTTTGGCCTGTTGAGTCAGTTCTTTGAGCAATTCGGACTGTCGGTTCACAAGCTCTACATCGCACCTGGTCGTGGCGTGAATTTGCCCGTGTTCGCAAACGCCATGTGCCTTCTTGATGATCCGTTTGCATTGCAGCAGGTAGGGAAGAACACCGCGGACTCTGAAGACGACGCCGGTGAGCTTCCTGTCTCTGAAGATGAAGGCGACGACGAAGAGCCTCGCGATTATTTGGGCGAAATGGTGATTCAGGCTCGACTCATGATCACAGGGGGAGAGCCCAACGAAGAAGCAAAGATGAGTCGATCGGACATTTACCTGATCCAGCAGGCTCTGATCGGCGCGGCACAAGCAGCTCGAGCCGGGGGGCAACCACATCCTCGCGTCTCTGATGTTGCAAATGCCCTGATTGCCATGCGTCTCGATAAGGAAATGGGCGTCGGGCGGCGCGAACGAGCCGAGGAAATGGGACAGGCCATGCTGGTTTACTGCGACGGATTGAGGGGAGAACTCTTCAATCAGCACGGTACCGACTGGCCGGATGCTGACGTTACTGTGGTGGAACTCGGCACACTGGCGCGTGAGGGTTATGAAGACGCCTTGGCGGTCGCATACACCTCTCTCATCAACGCGCAGCAAAGCCGGATCGAAAGAGATCATCGACAGGGTCGCCCTACGATCTTCCTGACCGACGAAGGGCACATCGTCACGAAGAACCCATTGTTGAGCCCGTTCTTGGCCAAGGCCACCAAGATGTGGCGGAAGCTCGGTGCCTGGTTCTGGTTGGCAACTCAGAACATGGAGGACTTTCCCGATCAGGCAGTTCGGATCCTGAACATGTGCGAGTTCTGGTTGTGCCTGGTCATGGAATTGAAGGAGATCAACGACATTGGTCGATTCCGAACGCTGACAGACGAGCAGCGCGCCATGATGGAGTCAGCCAAGAAGGCGCAGCCCAAATACACGGAAGGGGTTCTGCTCAGTTCGGGTGAGCCGGTTCTGATGCGCAATGTCCCCCCTGCTCTGCCGATCGCATTGGCGATGACTGAGCAGTGGGAGAAGGCTGACCGCCAAGCCATCATGACGCGCACGGGCTGTACCGAGTTGGAAGCAGCGCTTGCCGTCGCGCAGCGTTTGAAGGAGGCACGCGCATGAGCGCGGCGCCTTGGACAGCTTTCATGGGAGCTGGCGTCGCAGCACAGTTCGCGCGAATGGCGGCTGATGGTGCAGCTTCCAACGGCTGCAGACTTCTGTTCGTGCGGGCGCCGGTCATCAATGATTTCGCCACGTGGGCGGTCGGTGCTGCTCGTGAGTCACATGAGGTTTCGGTGATCGATGTGACTGCGCTCGATACCGGAATCGTCACTCTGGTGACTCAGGGGCTGGATGTTGAGGCAGACATTGGGAGCGAATTTTCGCAGCTATGCGAAGCGATCAACGATATCCAGCTGTTGTGCATACATGGTTGCGACAAAGCCTTTTCGACCGATTCAGTTCGGGCGCTTTCCTGGTTGTTCTGGTGTGCAAAGAACCTCCCCCTGACGATGGTAGCCACGAACGATCCGGACCGGTACATCCACCAAAAATTACTGCAGGGGTGTCGCGTAAGGAGCGATGAAGTGGTCGATATGCGCTTCAGTAGCGAAGCGCGAGAGCACACAGTCCATTTCGTCAATCGACTCTTGGGACAAGCCAAGTCATGAAGAAAAAGATCTTACCCATGTTCGTCGCGCTGGCGCTCTTGACGGTTGCCGATGCTCAGGCGGCTCAAACGCCTTCGAGCAAGTCGTCGCTGTACTACCGCTTGGGAGGTTCCTCGCCGGCATCGAGAGCGCCAAACCCGGCCGCGACCTCCGCCAAAATTGGTTTGTCGGGCGTGCTCAACCTGAACTACTCATGCGGACAGTTTGATATCAGCGCGAGCTGGTCGACTTTGATGAACAGTTTCGCGAACTTCGGTCAGCAGATATCTGGGGCGGTTCAGGCTGGCATCGCGTCCCTGCCCCTCTACATTCTTCAGCGGGCGCAGCCTGGTCTGTACGAGCTTTTCCAGACGTACAGCGCTAAAGCCGAGGAAATGATCTCCATTGCGACGAAGTCGTGTCAGCAAATGGAGCGCGAAATTCTCGCTGGAGAAAATCCCTACCAGGGTTGGGTGACCATCGCGATTGGTGACGACTGGAAACGCGAGGCCCAGACCAACCAGGGGAACATCACTCAGGCGGCTGATAACGTTGGCCAGAATGATGGGAGCAAGGGCCTTCCTTGGTTGGGTTCCCAAGCTGGGGGGGGGAATATGGACCCGATACGCCCAATCGGAGATTCCATAAAGGCCGCATACAACGTCACGATGATGCTGCCAATCTCTCTTGGTGATGCTGCTAACTACCCATCGAACAAACTGAGTAAAACCTTCGCTGCTCCCTCGGACGCAGCAGAGTTTGCTGTCGATGTCGTGGGCGAAATGTATATCAGCACATGTACAAACACGAATTGTCCCGTTCGAGAGGTTGCGACAGCAATCGGGTTAATTCCGAAGTACGAGCAGGAAATTCCTACCGCTGAAACACAGCTTGCAACTTTGATGGCCAGCGCAATTCCATCTGGCTCTGATCTACAAGATGCGTCGGCGCCTGGGGTTGAGGTTTCACGCGAACTCGTCGAAGCGATCCGATCCTTGCCGCCTACTGAACGGCCAATCGCAGAAGGGCGTATTGCTCAAGACATTGCTCTAGCTAGAACTGTGGATCGTGGCCTAACAATCAGGAATTTACTTTTGACCGGGCGTACTCTTCCAGAAGTGCGCGCGAATAAGAGGGCCACCGACGCAATCGATGAAGCGGTGGCTCAATTGAATCGCCACCTCGACGATCTGATGTACGAAGTCCGCATTCGTCGCGAGGTCGTATCCGAACCTGCTCAAGCGCTTCTTCAGGATTACATGCGATCTCGATCCGCATCGCGGGCAACCCCGCGTCGGGGAGAGACGGACACAGATACGTTTGTCGGAGGTCGCGTCCAATGAGCGTGACCGAGTTGCGTTCTCGCAAAAGTCGTCGGCGCTACGCGGTCAAGGCTCTCATCGTATGTGCCGGGTGCGTATTGGTTCTCGTGCTCATGTTGTTTGTGGGCGTGCAGTTCTCGGGTACATCTTCCGGCCTGACTGCGTTCAGGGACCAACTGGCTGAGTTCTGGCCAATCGCAAGTGCGATCAAGCTCGCGGTGATCTTTCTGATCTGGTGGTTTTGGGTGCCAGTCGTCACCCACGTGTCTTCGAGCCGTGGCGTCTGTCCGGAAATGCAAGATGAGATTCTCCGATATCGGAATCGAATCGCCGGGTTCCTCTTGGCGGTCGAATTCGCGTTCATGATTCCTCGAATAATGGGTGGCACATGACCGTCGACTCATACCTTGAACTTTATACAACGCTCTACGGTTGGGCGTTGGCTGGGGTCGTGCGGGACATCCTGGTTGACACCGGGCTTGTATTTGCACCCTTTGTCGTGATCTTGCTGGGAACCTGGCTCAAGTCCCACCAGTCGTCCGCAATCGACGGCGGAGATGCTGCCTGGATGGTTCGCGCAATGGAGGTTCAGCTTTTTACGACCTTCGCCGTGATCATGCTGTGCTTCATGCCGCTCATGCCCCTGAGTGCCGTCAATATTCAATACACCCCCGTGGCTGATGCGCAAAATGCGAATCCGACGACGGCCACCCCGGTGAGTCCAGACAGCTCAGGCTACGCGGCTGCTTTCGCCAATCCACCGGCATCCGTTGATGTGCCCTTTTGGTGGTTTGGCGTTATGAGTACATCGGCGGGCTTCAACCACGCGATGCGTGGTGGTGTCGCTGGTGCCTCCTCAAACTTGGCTGGAGTCGAAGCGCTGGGTATGTCCTTGTCGATTGCGGACCCTGCGCTCAGAGCTGAAAGCATCCGATTCGTGCGTGAATGCTTCGAGCCGGCGAGAACCCTCTTCAATCAACAGCCTGTTTCGGCACAAGCGGCAGCGGCTATCGCCAACTACGGAGATGACGATCCAGACTGGATGGGTTCGCACGCCTTCCTGGATGATCCAACGCTTTACCCGTCGCTTAGGGCTGCAGCTCCGGTTGCGGGCTTCGCGGTGGATGTAACGGGCGATGACGCCGACTTGGCTTCAAACGCAGCTCTGCCTCAGTGGAGCCGACCAAACTGCAGTAAATGGTGGACTGACGGGAACAACGGCCTGAAGGATCGAATGGTTGCTGGTTCCGATTCTGGTCCGCTATTGGACAATATCTTCGGAAGCCTCTTTCTCGCTGTTGCCAGCGATGAGCGTACTGACGCAATTGCTCGCCGGGTGGAGCGCGTCAATGTACCTCTCGTTCCGGACAATCCAGGTAGTTCGGAGTCGTCCGGCTTTTTCCAGCAAGCGATTGGAGCTTATGGGGTGGTTGGCGAAGGTTGGAAAGCGTGGGCGTCAGCACCAATGATCATGCTGTTTGCGCAGACTGCCCAGCCGATCATTTTGTTGGCCATGTACATGTTTTTGCCACTGGTCTTGCTCTTCGACCGGTTTTCATTCCGGTCTATGTTCCTTGGGGCCATTGCCATCTTTTCCGTGAAATCGTGGACCGCATGGTGGTTTATCGCCAACTGGCTCTATGACCACATGTTGGTCGCCATGTATCCAACAGCCCTCAACTTGATGAGCGCAATTTTGCAGCTTCAGTTGGACGACGCAATGAAGCGTGTGGTCGTTAACACCGTTCTCATTGCTATGTATATCGGGTTTCCGTTGATTTGGTCTTCAATGTTGGGGATTGTCGGGCTGCAAGTCGCTAACGGAATTTCTGCGGTTGCTGGTAGAAGCCTGGCCTCAGGGGCTACGGCAGGGGGGGCCGGTGCTGCGCTGGGTGCGAGTGTCGGAAAAGGGGCGGCAAGAATCGGCGGTCGAGGTGCTGTTGGCGCTGGGCGTTTAGCAGCTAGACGGTTGATGCGTCGGTGATGCAGTGACGGACGTGAAAGCCGAACCTAACTCCGCAACCAATCCGCGCATTAGTTGCGCCAGTGATCGTATGGATCTCCAAACGCTTGGTCAGTCAGAAATTCCCGATTTTCGAGTGCGAGGTCGGGCGTCTTCTCAAGGGGGTTTTTTGGAGAAGGGGAAGTGCGTCCACGTGCGTCCTGGCCTCGGCACAGAGCTTCGAGCCCGTCGCATGCCAAGAGGAGTGAGCGACCGATCAGATTTCGGAGAGTCATCTTCTTCATGTGTGTTCCTTTGCGCCTTGACGCAAGCACTGAGTAACAGTGGTGCGACAAAATCCCAGTATTAAATAAGCATATTTTTAAGTCATAAGTCAAGTTTGGACTAAGGAGTTTGTATGTCGCGCCTATCACTCTTGTTTGCAGCGATTGCTTCCCTCTTTTCCGCTGGAGCGTTGGCGGGCAGCGATGAGAGTGGCGTCAAAGCCGCCATCGAGGCGTATGCGAGGGATG
Source organism: Nitrogeniibacter aestuarii (assembly GCF_017309585.1). Classification (NCBI taxonomy): domain Bacteria; kingdom Pseudomonadati; phylum Pseudomonadota; class Betaproteobacteria; order Rhodocyclales; family Zoogloeaceae; genus Nitrogeniibacter; species Nitrogeniibacter aestuarii. The sequence continues at coordinate 31,331 of NZ_CP071322.1, forward strand.
TTCATGTTCAGGAAGTCCACTCAACGCCAGTTGCTGGGATCTATGAGGTCGTGGCTGAAGGCCAGGTCTTCCACGTCGATTCAACCGGGCGTTATGCATTCGTACAAGGTCGACTCGTTGACATGAAGGAGTCGCGGGATCTCACGGAAGCGACAATCGATCGCTTGTCGCGCGTCGACTTCAGTCAGCTTCCCAAAGATCTCGCATTACAGACAGTTCGAGGCACTGGTCGAAGAAAGGTCGCGGTGTTCGAAGATCCGTCTTGCTCTGTGTGTCAAAGCATGCAACCCGTTCTTGACCAGCTGGACGACGTCACGATCTACACCTACACCTATCCAGTCATTTCGCCGAATTCCATCCCCGCCGCAGTCGCGGTTTGGTGCTCACCGGCTGCATCTCGACATGCGCAATGGACGGCCTTCATGCGCGGGGCACCCTTGCCGGGCGCGATCACGAAGGACTGTCTTCCTGCCGGAGATGTGGTCAAGAAGATCGTCGATCTTGGCCAGGCGCTGGGAGTGAACAACACACCAACTATCGTGATGGAAAACGGCCAGCGACTCGTTGGGGCCACCTCGCTCGATCAACTCGTTATGGCGATGTCGAAATGAGCGTCAAGAGCCAATTACTGCTGGTACTACTGGCGCTGGCCATAGGTTCTGCTCGAGCTGACCAGGTGCCCACAATCGAAGTCTTCAAGCTCACGTCGCAGACGGTGACAGACTTCGTTGGCGCTACTGTCTATGACGTCGATGGGCTCGAAGTCATTCTGAGCAAACTGTCGGAAGGGTTGCCTGCGTCGCCGGAGCTTGCTGAGCAAATGGCAAAAGCGCGCTTCGAAGGGCTTGGCGCGGTTGGTACTGCGAAACTTGAGGAGGCAGCGAAAGTGCTCGGGCAAACGGCACACTACGGTCTGACAAAGGCTCCCGCAGTCGTATTTGATGGGAAATACGTGGTCTATGGTGAGTCCAGCGTCGCGAAGGCCCTGAAGATATACCGTGCGTGGTCGGCGAAAAACGGGGGTGTGCAGTAATGCGTCGCCTGGCTCAGACACTCATGATGATCGTTCTCGGATTCAGTCTCACGGTCCCGAGCGCCCGAGCGGTTAATGGGGACACCGTTACCTCGGTGGAACTGATCACTCAAGCGACTGCCAGTTTTGTGAATCCTGCATGCGGTGCATGGCATGTTTCAGGTATTTGCTTCTGGCTTAAGTGCACCATGTTTGGCTGCTCGATCGAGACTTCTGTTCGCTATAGCCATCGTCAGCCTGACGTTGTTGTCAGCACATATCATGAGGCCCAGCTTCACCCGTGGCCCCTGGTCGGTGTGCCGCTTGCCAATGCTGCGAACCAAGCCGGGACATCAATCCTTGGGGGAATGTTCGATAGCGCTGGCACGATGTTCAAAGCGGGAAACAGATCGGACAAGCAAAGACGGTGGCGAGATGGCGATGTGATTGGACACCCTGCGGCCAGCATGCAATTCGGCAGTGTGTCATGTCCGTCAGGCGTCACGTCTTTCTTCCCCTATTACCACAGCGTTCTTGATTCGTGGGTTTGGCGAGGAATTCTTCCTGTTGAGCTGCTATATCCCGGCGCCTGGATTCCTACATTCCGGGAGGTGTCGACCATGCCACTGACTAGCACCTGGGGCAGCGTCTTTCCTCGTCATGGCGAACTGGTCCAACAGCACCCAGTGAAGAATGCTGCGGTGTTGTCCCAGCGAATTGGTGATTTCGTGACCAGAGGTGGCCAACCGCACATTTACAACAAGCTGCCGTCGGACAGCATGACGAAGCGGGACGGGATGCTTGTCTGGGATCCATCGGCGGTGACTGAAAACGACTTCAGAAATGTGTGGCAGTTGTCGGCACCTATGTTCGGTCCAGCTGCAGCGACTTGCTCCCTGTTCGGCAATCCGGACGCCGGCCCTCTCTCTTACGGTGACTACGCTACGAGTAGCTCTCATGGACATGCTTTTACGCTTTGGAGGAACTATGGATGTTGCGATGTGAAAGGAGCGTTTATTGGTGCCGTTATCTGGGGGTTGTGGTGATGCGATTCGGTTTGCTGTGCGCAGCGCTTCTACTTTTGCCGGTCGTTGCGAGGGCTGAAGTGCCTCAAATCGCGCCGGGTCAGGTGCAGACCATACATGATGGTGGAGGCGCTCCAATTGGACACTTGCTTGATGGCGAGTTGGTAGCTGCTCGCTCGCAGTCGCGCCCGATGCAATCCGTACCCCAGCATGTGCAGATCTGGCCCGTTATCACACAGGTGGGAAGCCCTGGTCGTCTATCACCTAACCCTTTCCGACCAGACCTCCCCGGCGGTCCCGGTCGAAACTTTGCGATCGTCGGCGATGATGACAGATCCCACACTTGGCTCCGAGAGAACCGCGACCGACTCAAATCCATTGGTGCGGTCGCTATGGTGGTTCAGGTTCAGGACGAGCGCTCGTTCCTCAAGATGAAGCGCATTGCCGACATACCTCTTGTTCCAGTCAGTGGTGACGATGTCCTTAGGGGGATTGGTATTGACGTCTGGCCTGTCCTGATTGAAGCAAATGGAAACATTTCTCAATAGGGGCAAAAATGCGAACGACATATACTAGGGCCATGGATAAGAACGCTCTGACGGTGCAACTAGCAGGTGTCGCTATCTCGTTTGTGTGCTGCTTGCCGTTCCCGTCCTGGGCGGGCTCCAATATAGCTGCAGTTTTGTTCGATGCGGGTTCAGGGCTCAGCGGCGAAGACAAGCAAGAGGTCAGCGAGTCTCTACCGCTGACCCTCAGGCGCGGACGTATTGAATCGTCGATGCCTGAGTGTGCTAATCAGCCAGCGAACCCCAAAGTCAAAGTCATCTCGCTTGACAGCGATATCCCCGTTGTCGTGGTGCAAGGAGGGAATGCTTGTACGAGTGGGATGACGGGGCAAAGTGTCTGGATCGTGGCAAAGACGAATTCAAAGTGGCGACTGGTCATGGACGTTCCAGCACTGTTTCAAGGCCTTCACTTCGCATCTGTGCATGCATACCCGAGCGTGTATCTGAGCGGTCGCAGCCATTGTGACCGTAACGTATGGGCGTATTCCAAGGATCCTGGCCAGTACGAATACCAGGGCTCATTTTTTCAGGACGGTTCGCCATGCACGCCATGAATATGCGCCAAAAGCATCACTTGGCGTGGTTGCTTCTGACTGTTATAACCATCGTCATTGCGGGCACCTCCTACGCTGATTTCCTTCATGCGCTGGGGCAACGTGAATCCTCATTGCGGCCGGAGATTACCAATCGGTCGAACTATGCAGGCCTCTACCAAATGGGCGAAGCCGCGCTCCAGGATGCCGGAGTCTATGGTGGTGACGGTAGACTGGACAATCGATACAACGGCAATTTCACCGGGGCTTTCGGCGTAAACTCGCTGAACGATTTTCTCTCGGATCCCGATGCTCAGACTCAGGCGATCACGGCTTACCACCAAGCAGTATGGGGATACCTGAACAACAATGGCTCCTCAAGCTATGTGGGTCAGACGATCAATGGAATTGAGGTTACTGAAAGCGGATTGATCGCCGCTGCCCATCTGGTCGGCGCTGGAAAGGTCAAGCAATGGCTTGCTTCCGGTGGTGCCATCCTTCCAAGGGACGGCAACGGGACGAAGATGACGGAATATCTGCAGCGGTTCGCGGGTTATTCACTTCCAGGCGCTGCGCCGTCGTACGCCGCTGTTCTGGCTGCAGCCCCGACGGGTGGCGCCGCAACCATGGTGGGTTCGAACTCGAACTATGTCTATACCCCGACCCCACTTGTGAGTGGCAATGCCGCGGCTGCAGGTCCGGCGGTTTTCAGTACCGTCAATCCAAGCTACGCGTCAGCGCAACAAGGCTGGAATTCCGGCTCGGGCTTTCAGATGGGCGACCTACGTCTCTATATCGCAAAGCTACTCGCCGTATTGGCATTCGTCTATTTGGCAACCGTCATGATCAAAGGTCTTGGTGGGACGCTGCGCGGCGGTATGGCTGTGCATGAACTTGGGCAGGTATTCGTACGAGGGGCGCTCGTATTGATCCTCCTTATCTACATTGTCAATTAACAAGGGATTACCTGCATGACCACGCTACGAAAGTCGGCGTTTTTGATTTCGGCAGCGGCACTCATCGGCGGCTGCGTTACGAACCCAGTGAACGTGCTGGATAACGCAATATACGAAACGAAGTGCCTGGGCAGTGATAACAAGGAACAGTGCGTTGCGCAGGCTCGTGCGGAAGCTGAGGCGTCAATGGCGCGACAGCGCCAGAATCAGAACCGAACGTCGTCCGGGAAATCCTATGTCGATTGCAAGTGGTTTAACTATGCCGCGACTGGCCCTGCAAACGTAGACCTTGCCTACGCGCGTGCGAAAGCCACTCACCGATGGCGGACGTATGACGAGCGTACAAAGAATGGGCGCGACGAGTGGATAGACGCTGGTTTTAGGCACTCCGCCTCGCCAGGGGCTATCTACGACATGCAAGACTATGCTTGGTTCTCTCCGGCCGAACTTGAGGGGGTTTGGTCAAGTCTCAAGTTGGTTCGAACTACCAAAGGTACTTCCCTTACCGCGCGAGTGTGTCTCTACCCAAATGAGGTGAAGTATCTCTCCACTATCCAGAAAGAGCTAAAGGCAATCGTGCGGTAAAGATCGAGGGGGTAAGATGAAGGAGAGTTTAAGCGAACGTTTTGCGCGACACCTCTCGGATATTCGGGCGTATCGAAAGCAGACCGCGCCGAACCAAACCAAATTCTGGGAGATGGTGGGCGTGACCCAGTCGGGTGGATGTCGATATGAGCAGACGCGAAGTCTTCCGAAGCCGGTTGCCATGTTGTTGGCGCTCAGAGAAATGGGGTTGGTGAGCGCTGCTCAGTTATTGGAAGCCAAAGCTCTAGTCGAAGAAGTCGAGCCGCACTTAAACAAAGCTGTGGCTCTTGAGGAAACCAGGACTCAGCGCGATCGATTGAAAATTCAACGGGCCCTCAAAGAGCTTGACGGCCTGGTTGATGTTCCTGGGTTGGATGAAATCAGGAATAAATTGCGGGACGGTTTGCCGACGTAGTACAGTGGTCTTGCGGTCGGTCAATCCCTGAGATCGGCACGCGCCAGACTTGGCGTCGGGATACTCTGGTCCGCTGCTCAAAACCTGAGCACTCAAGGATCTTCAGTGCTGGCCATGTGGGTGCTCAGTTATCCACAAGGTATCCACCTAAAAGGGTGGATAACGGAGGCGCAGATGCTCTTGCGTTGGGAATCGGACTCCCGCTACTACCTCATCCATGTCTCACCTGACCTGTTCGGAGACACGACGATTCGACGCGTCTGGGGCTCGCTCGACTCTGCGCGAGGCAACCAGATGTTCGAAGTGCTCGAGGGACTGGACTGCCAAGCGGAAGTCGCGCACCGTATCGAGCGCGTTGCGAAGAGGCGCGAGCAGCGGGGTTACCGCCTCATCGTCGGAACGCTACCGACGATTTCATAGCGAACGCTGCACTACTTCAGAACTTGGGCCAGTGCGATGAGTACTTCGCCCCAATCTGTGTCACCTAGTGCCACGATTGCGGGCGTTGCTATGGCAATGACCGCGATGCGGACGTCGCGCGACACGAGCGCGAGTAGCCGCTCTCGATCTCGTGAAAATGAGGAATAAACAGAATCCTGCGAGGATTTTGAGGCTTTCACTTTCTCACTCCGATGGAGAGTGCCTTAAAGTGAGAGCCAAGCACTTCACTTTGTAGGCATAGACATGAGAAACCCAATCAGGTCAGGGTTTCGTTCGCGTCTCTCTCGATCCATCGGAGGCCAAGCTTCCAGCGTCGAGAGCTATCTCTGGCTGGTTTTGAAGTGTTGTGCGCGAATTGTGAGCCGCATCTGTCGATGCAGTCAACTGCCCTTGAGCAATACGAATAATGCCGCCGACACGGCGCTCGCTTGCAGAAAAATAGGCTGCGGATAGAGTTGCGGCAGCCGTCACTAATACGCCTATCCACTGAAAGAAATAGATCCAGAAGACGGCCCGCCCCCGTTCTTTATCGTCCTTGAAAGACTCGACGATCCTTGCTTTGGCTTCAGAGCGCGACATACCCATAGGATGACCTCCGTCCTTAATCCTTAATTCAGCCCATTCGTGCGCGAACCATCACTTGCTCCTTCTCTGGGATTTTCGCGCGTCTGAGCAACGTTGGCTGACTGCGCGTTCTGTGCGCGCGTGTCACAACTCCTGCATCCAAGCGCGCTTGAAAATGAACGCCTTACATAGATCGACGTCAGCCAGGAAAATACTTGCTTTGCTGGCACTTTCCGACGAACGGTTCCCGCGCGGCACAAGAACTGCTCGCGACGCGACGCCGGTTTTCGGCGCACACCCTTTACTTCAAAACAAGCTTGATTTATATATCTAGAGGGGACCGACCATCTAGACGGGAGGTGCCGTCTAGATTAAACGGTTCAAGGGAGTAAGCCCGACAAATCTCAATTCACGACACAGGAGAAACCTCATGAACAAGCAACCTCCGCTTGCGCGGCCTGACGGCCATACGGCTTCGGGTCAGCGGATTTCGTTTCTGCTGCCGTCCACAACCCTTGCGAATATCGATGATGTGGCGCTGGCACTTGCCAATACTTGCCGACTCGGCGGTCACACCCGACAGTTCTTTTCGAATGCACAGTTCGCGGTCTTGCTCAGCGAGATCGTTCCTGAGCGCCATGCCTGGGAGGGGCTGCTTTGCCAGGCATACAAAGCGATCATTGGTGATCCCCTCCCCTCGATTTGCCGGTATTTCGGTGCATACCAAGCCTTTGAGGCTCGAATGAAAGCCGCAAGTCGAGCCCAGTTCGGATTGCCCGAAGTGATGTCGGAGCCGGTGCTTGAAGCTCTGCTTCAGCTCAAGGCAACGGAGCTACACCAGTTCGGACCAAAGCGAATTCCCTTGCCGGATGAGCTCGTCGCCATCAAGCCGCTAACTTTCTCCATCCCTGAAATGGCGCCCATCGTTGCGTATCGCGCCTTCCTCGATCGGCATGAATACCTCTGGCGTGAGGACGAGGCGCGTCGTGGCGCGTATCTCGACGGGGGGGATTCAGCATGAACACCGACTTGCGCAAGATTGACCGTGGCCCGACAGGGCATCGTCGTGGCGCCAGTCACCCGCGTTCAAGGCTATCTGATGCGGATGTGGAGCAGCTCAAGAAGGACGCGAAGCGTCTGACACTAAGGGCTCTTGCGCGCAAATGGAGCATTGGCAAGTCCACTGCTTGGGATTGGGTGAACGGAGAGACTCGTTCAGGCGACTGAGCTGGGGTTGCCCGCGTATGCGGAAAGGAGCATTTCGTGTGTTGACCGGTAGCGGATGAGCGCTTTCGTGACGAGGTGATACTCCAGCCCCGCAGCTCGGGCGACAACGGCAGGTGATTCGCCGCCGAGCAAGACTTTCTCGCAGACCTCGCGAATATGAGCACGTGAGCGTAACAGGGTTGCAATGACCCTGAACTGCTCGGGTGTCATCGGAGTAAAGCGGCTACCTTGATCGGCCATTGAGTTATTCAGTTCTGTGCAATTCTTGGGGTGAAGGATACCGCACCGAAAATTACCTGGGTGATCGACCTGTAAGGTGCTCCAAAGGCTGAGACCCGCACCAAATTAGCGAGATGGCTTGCCCACAGAAGATGAGCCGAAACATGGAAGGGCTGCCCCCGGAGCCGATTACACAGTTTGGTGAATCAGCAATGTGCGCCAACCAACGCTGTCGGTGAAGACTTCCGAAGCTTGAAGGCGGATTTCCTTAGTGGAGCTGACACCCCAATTCAACGTCAGGCGACAACGGCTCGGCCGAAGCTGCCGGCTGCGTGGCAACTGCGAATCAAGGCGTATGGCTCCTACTTTGCTGCAACAGCGTCAATGACTTCAGGGGATGGGGCGCATACTAAGTTTGCAGCCGCCTCAACCGAACCGTGTAGCCAGGTCTCAACATCAGCGAACTCGATGGCCACCACGCTGCGCTTGTCCTGTTGATCGGGTGGAAACTTCGGGTCGGGCTTGTGCATGCGAGACATTAGCGGATGACTGTCAGCGTTGATTGTCAGCATCGTGTAGCTCTCGACGATCTCCCCGGTCTCTTTGTCGGTCCATGTATTCCAAAGCCCAGCCAGTCCCCAGGGATTTCCATCCGCGCGCCGGAATGTCCACCACACATTGCGCCCGCTCTCCCAGCACGGTTCATCGAAGGACCACGCGGGGATGATGCAACGCTTGCCCCGCAACCATGATTGTTTGTACGACGCCTTTGCCTCGATGCCTTCGAAACGGGCGTTATTGGTCGAATAACGGAGTTTGGGCGATTCAGCGAACCACGGGACCAGGCCCCACTGGCCGACAACCAGCTCCGGCCCTCTTTCCGCGGATGCGCGCATAAACGGTCCTTGTGCACGCGGGAAGATCGCAGGCTGCCACCACGCGAGAGGGTTGCGCCGACCAATTTCCCAGAACCGTTCGATTTCTGCTTCTTCCGGGGATACGTAGCGATTGCACATAAGTGAAGTTTAGACGCTCGGAATGGCTCGTGGCACCGCAGGAATATTGCTCATTGGACAACGAGCATTTCTCGGCCGGAGCTGACGGCCAGCTTCCACCAAGTGAGGGGCGGCAATCTGACCTACATCTGCCGCCCAGTCGTCACGGGGGCTGAGAGGTCAGGTCTTGATTGCCGCGGACATTTAAGGATAACGTGTGGTGGCCGGCAACGCCCCGGCTGGACAACAATGAGCACGAGCGTCCGGGCAGGCTCAACTTCCACCTGACAGGAGTTTTCTAAGGAGACTGCTCAAAAAATAGACACCCCGGGCCCGCCTAGTGCGGGTTCGGGTTTACCCTGTTGCTACAGAGGCTATCCACAGATTTTGTGGATAGCGGGAAGTCGGTATCGATACTACTGGTTGTCAGCCATAGCCGAAACCGGGAAAATGACTAAGGCATCTCCAGTAGTGCCGCAGGATGCGGTTTGCGACCCTATCGATAGAGGAAAGCGAATGCAGGTCACCCTTCTGTCGAACGGCGACGCCGAGAAAACCCTGATCACTCTCACTCGATCCTGCACCTCGCTCAGCGTTGCCGTTGCCTGGGCTACGCCGAACCCGGTCTCGCGTGAAATGCTTAACCATCAAGCAAAGATCAAGCAGCTCATCATCGGCACGCACTTTTACCAGACTGACCCTAAGCTGCTGAAGGATTTCGTTGGGGTGAAATCGGCCGCAGTAATGCCGCCCAAAGGCGCCCTATTCCACCCGAAGGTATATCTGTTCGTCCACGGAGAGACGATGTCCGCCGTTGTTGGAAGCCACAACATGACAAAGTCGGCCATGGGTGGCGACAACGTAGAGGCCAGCGTCTTGCTCCAGGGTCCGAAAGACCACCCTGCCTTAGTCCAGCTGAAGAACTTCGTCACCGGAGCATGGAACGAGGCCGAGACCTTGGATGACAACTTCCTCTTCTCTTATGAGCCGCAGTACCGCGCCAACCAGAAATCGCGTGAATCACTCAAATCCTTTCATCGCCTGAAGCGACCTCGCAGAGGCAGCGCATATGCGACGCCACTCCAACTGAGCTGGGTTGCCTTCGATGCAGCCGTGCGGGAGGATGAGCCCGCCGGGATCGAGACACGGCTTGAGATCCTTGAGACTTCGCGGAGTCTGTTTGAGACTCGCGCTTCTTTCGCTGAGATGGATGTCTTCGAGCGCAAGGCCGTCGCGGGCACGTATGACCCTAAGGAGCAGGGGCTGGCGGGCTTCGATTGGGGGCTTTTTGGTCGAATGTCCGCCGTAGGGACTTTCAAGAACGTAGTAACCAGCTCTTATCAGCAGCTCGGGAGGGCTCTTGATGAGATCCCACTTAATGGACCAGTTGCTGAGCAGCGCTACGATGACTTTGTGGCCCATTTCAGGTCGGCCTTCGACGGCCAGAGCCGCAAAGGAAAGATCGCGCCGGCTTCACGGCTGCTTGCCATGAAGCGCCCTGACATCTTCGTCGCAGTAAATAGCCGCAATCGCGAGCGGCTCTGCGCAGCTTTTGGCGTCGCACATACAACCCTAGATCTGAACAACTACTGGGAGCGTATTGTCGTTCCCACGTCGCTCAGTCCCTGGTGGCTGCATCCGAGGCCGCGTGCGCGTCTCTCCGCGCGAATTTGGGACAACAGGGCCGCCCTCCTCGACTGCATTTACTACGCTCCAGCCGAATAGGTGGCCCCATGAGTTATATCTTGGCAACCACAGAGCAAGTGGTCCGGTGGTACAAGTTCAAGTGCGCGCGAGAGCTTCAACCGGGTGAGTTCGAGCTGCTAACTGAGCTCGATCTGAGAGCAGTACCCCATTTCGGCGACAAAGAAACTGCGAAGTTTGCAGCTCAGGCCCTTGGCCTGAAGACGTGGCGCTATGTGAAGATTTAGCGTGCAAGAGCCGGATCCCGCCGTCCCTGAGCGCCAGCGCGATGTACAGCGCACGCTCGGCCGTTGCCTGCAGCGCTTGCAGCATTACGAGTTCGTGATCAAACGGCTCGCTGCCCACCACGATATCGCTGGCCCTGCATCTGAGTTGCAGGCGATTCACGCCCGACGTGTCGAGGGATTCGGAACAAAGACGCTGGGCCAAGTGGTCCGCGAGGTCTCCAGTTCCTATCTCACCAGCTCAACCGCGGACGAGTCGGAAGATGACTTGGAGTCCCCGCCTGGTTACAACCCCACGAAGATCTGGTTCCGCTCGCGCTGCTACACCTCGCTGAGCCGGGAGGAGTGCAAACAGGCTAGGCAAGATCTCGAAGAACTGGTACGGCTTCGGAACGAGCTCGTGCACCACTTCCTCGAGCGCTTCAACGTCTGGACGATCGAGGGGTGCGACGCTGCTGACGTCTATCTCGATGAGAGCTACGCCACCATCGATGGTCACTATCAGACCCTCCGCGATTGGACTGACGGAATGGACGCCGCTCGCACCTCGCTGAGCCAGTTTTTGCTGAGCCCAGAGGGCCAAAGAGCATTTCTGCATTCGCTCCAGCCCCAACCAGCCTCGATCGACTGGGCCCACACCAAGATCGAGTCGCTCCTCCTTGCCGCCGAGGAGACCTTGAACGAACACGGATGGACGCTCTTGGCCAAGGCGATCGATGCCATGCGCCGGATCGATCCCGAGGAGACTCCCAAGAGGTACGGTTGCAGCAGTTGGCGGCAGGTGATCCACGAGAGCCGTCTCTTTGAAATTCGCAAGACACGGACTCCGGACCGAGAGGAAGTTCAGGTCTGGTACCGTACCATTGACTTCGATCGGGCCTCTTGGAATCGAAAAAAGCTCGCTAATCAATCAGCACCATCGAGAATAATTACATGACATCGACAGCAGACAAGCCGGCACGCCTCGAAGAATTCACTACCTGGGTTGCCGCCCACATTAAGGGCGACGAAAAGGGAGAAGCGCAGATCTTCCTTGACCGCCTTTTTCGCGCACTCGGTTGGCCGGGCTTGAAGGAAGCTGGGGCACAGTGTGAAGAGCGCGTGAAGAACACGACAGGCGGGACCTCTTTCGCCGATCTCGTGTGGAAGCCCGTCGTCGTCATTGAAATGAAGAAGCGAGGCGTCGACCTGAGTAAGCACTACCGCCAAGCGTTTGACTACTGGACTCGGCTTGTACCGAATCGGCCGCGCTACGCCGTGCTTTGCAACTTCGATGAGTTCTGGGTTTACGACTTCGAGACTCAACTAGACACCCCGGTGGACAAGGTGAAGCTCAGCGAACTGCCGGCCAAGTTCGGTCCGCTGAACTTCATGTTCCCTGGCGATGTTGCCCCCATCTTCGGAAACCACCAGGAATCAGTCACTCGCCAAGCCGCAGATAAGCTCGCCTCCTGCTTTAACTCGCTGCTGAAACGCGGCATCGATCAGCCGCTTGCCCAGCGGTTCATCCTGCAGATGTTGATGGCGCTCTTCGCAGAGGACATCGACCTCCTCGCAAAGTACTTTGTGACCCGCCTGCTCGAAGATTGTAAGACGCCTGAAGACTCGTACGACATCCTCGGCGGGCTCTTCGAGGCGATGAACACGAAGGGCGGAGTACCTGGCGGGCGCTACAAGGGCGTCGCGTACTTTAATGGAGGGCTCTTTGCCAGCCCGGCTCGTATTGAGCTAAACGCAGAGGAGCTTGAGCTACTTAAGGACGCCGCAAGGTTCAATTGGTCCGCGGTGCGGCCTGAGATCTTCGGCACCATCTTCGAGCACTCGCTCGGGAAAGAGGCACGACATGCAAGCGGCGCCCACTTCACGAGTCCGGTCGACATCATGAAGGTGATCGGCCCGACCATCGTTGCCCCATGGAGTGAGCGCATCGAATCGGCCAAGACGCTCGGAGCCCTGAAGAAGCTACTCGCACGAATCGAGAACTTCACGGTTCTTGATCCGGCTTGTGGCAGCGGAAACTTTCTTTACACTGCGTACCGCGAGCTAAAGCGACTCGAGGCCCGAATCTATGAGCGGATGGCTGCCGAGTACAAAAGCGTCGATCCCTACCAGCGCCCATTCGGATTCGTGAGTGCCCGAAACTTCTTCGGTATCGACATCAACCCCTTCGCCGTCGACATAGCGAAGGTCACCATGATGCTAGCGCACAAGTTGAGTATTGATGAGCTTCATATCAATGAGCCCGCGTTACCGCTAGACAATCTTGATGGGAACTTCAGAGCCGGAGACGCACTGATCAATGCAGATGGAACGAAGGCGAAGTGGTTCGAAGCCGATGTAATCGTTGGCAATCCTCCGTTCTTGGGCGCCAAGCGGATCAAGCAAGAGCTCGATCTCGACTACATTGCCGCGGTTCGCCGAGCCTATCCTGATGTGCCGGGCATGGCGGACTTCTGTGTGTACTGGTTCCGACGGGCACACGACGAATTGGCGGCTTGCACGGAGAAGGATCCGTTGGCCGGCAGAGCCGGTCTGGTCGGAACGCAGAATGTGAGAAGCAACCAATCACGCGTTGGAGGATTGGATCACGTAGTGGTCGACGGAACTATTATCGACGCGGTGGATAATCAACCTTGGTCTGGCGAGGCGAACGTTCATGTGTCGATCGTTAACTGGATGAAGACTCAGGACCCCACTCTGGTACCGAAGAAAAAGCGCTTGTGGTTCCAAGTCAAACCCACCAGTGGAAAGAAAGCGAAGCGACCACGTGGAGCTGGGTTGGAATCGAAACGCTATGAGCTTGATCTGCGCGAGGTTCCCTCGATCAACTCAGCGCTTTCCGACCGTACGGACTTGAAGGGTATTCACCGGTTGGGCTGCAATCTCTCACCACAGCGATCATTCCAAGGTGTCACACCAGGCCACAAGGATTTCGTGCTGCCCGCGGGTAAGCGCAAGGCGTTACTCGCTAAAGAACCGAAAGCAGACGAGCTGCTATTTCCGTACTTTGTCGGAAAGGAGGTTCTCGGCGGAACCGTTTCAGCGAAACGCTTCATTCTCGACTTCGGACAGCGCGACATACTAGGTGCTCAAGCTTTCCCAGTTTCTATTGCACACGTGGAGGAAAAAGTCCTACCAGCCCGTCAGCAAGCGGCTGAGAAGGGCAAGACAAAGACCGGAAAAATGCGCCCCCACCACAAAGCGTTTCTTGACCGCTGGTGGCAGCTCTCCTGGGGCCGGGCGGACATGGTCGCTGCACTGAAGCCGCTCAGTCGGTTCATTGCCTGTTCGAGAGTGACAACGCGACCAATCTTCTTCTTTCTGTCCAGCAAATGTCGTCCCGGGGATGCTCTCCAGGTGTTCGCCTTCGAGGACGATTACAGCTTCGGGATTCTGCAGTCGGTAGTCCATATCGAATGGTTCCTGGCAAAACGATCCAATATGAAGAAGGACCCTCGGTATTCTTCAACTTCCGTCTTCGATACATTCCCGTGGCCACAATACCCATCCCGGTCAAAAGTAGAAGCCGTTGCAGAGGCGGCCTGCTACCTTCGTGCAGTTCGCGAAAAGGCGCTTGAGGGCATATCAGGAGGGCTGCGGGCACTCTATAGGACCCTAGAGTTGCCAGGGAAGAACGAGCTTAAGGATGCTCACGCCGCACTCGACATTGCGGTTCTTGCCGCATATGGATTCGATGGAAAGAAGGACATATTGCACCAACTCCGTGACCTCAACGAAGAGGTCGCGGCGGCAATCGAGGAAGGGAAAGAAGTCTGCGGCCCCGGCATATCGCCCTCCTATCCAGCGCCTAAGAAGCTTGTTAGTAGCGACTGTTTCGGAGCCTAATCACGCGTTTAGGGAGGGTCAGCGAATAGCGGGGAGACGCAGAGCTGAGGAAATAGATAAGAACGCGCTTCGACATACCATGTATCCGCATGAAGCATGGGAGTCGAGGCCGCCTTCGTTCAGCGCTGCTAGATGTTCGCTGACCGGATCATCGACACTATTTGTGGTACTCCCTCCCGAAGGTCGAGCACATCGAAGTTGGCCAGCTGACTGGCGATCCTGTTTCTCGCCTCCAGTGCATCGCGAGCGATCCATGGGGCCGCGGTGCCGGTCAACGGGCTAAGCTGAGCGCAGGCGTGCACGGCCACCGTATTGGCCGTCCGCCTTCCGCAATGCAATCGAATTAGCGGCAACAGGGAGAATCTGGCGGCTTTTTGGGCCCGTCGGCTACGATCTGCCCCGCAGTGACTGAGGCGGCTTTTGCCCACAAGAATTCCGAGCGTGGTGCTGACGCGCACGCGACTATCTTCGTCCTGTATCAAACAGAGACTTGCCACTGCGGCTGCGATTTGGTCGCGGGCCGCTTTGAGTCAGATCCGGCGGTAGCCTGAAGTGACAAGCGGTCCTTGACCGCAGAAGGCAGCGGAGCGGCAGATGACCAGCGCATTGCCGCCCGACACAGACCCTAAGGCCGAGGACCGGAGTGGCCGAGCTCTCGCCATCGGGATCACCTCAGCACCGAATGACCGCTGACGAGTCGTCTCGAACCCGAGCAATCGGCTATGAGCGGCCGTTCTGTTGTGAGACGAAATATCTATTGGGCATTGCGCGCGATTGGTCGCAGAGGCAATATGGAACCCCATTTGGAATAAGGCCCTTCGGCTCCTGTGTCCCATATGAGCTGTACTGGCAGGTATGACGACTAACTTTTCCAATAGTGGCGACCTGCGTTCGGCAGACCTGTTACCTCAAATTTTGTGTGTGTTGTAGGAGTGTCGCTTGCTCAGCCTAGACGATCCGCACTGGTCCGATCTTCAGCATGCATATGGCAGTGCCAGGGACATCCCAGCGTTGTTGAGGCAACTCGCTGACCTTCCGTCGTCCGAGAACGACAAAGAGCCGTGGCATTCCATCTGGAGTTCCTTGGCACATCAAGGCGACGTTTACTCCGCTTCTTTCGCGGCAGTGCCTCACATTATTCAAGTTCTCGCCTCTAATCCGTTGAGGGCGGACGTATCCTACTTTCAATTTCCGGCCTGGGTTGAAGTCTGCCGCGCCAAGTCGGATGTCTCCATTCCCGAAAATCTTGCCCCAGACTATTTCGACTCGTTGTCCCGCTTGCCCACGCTTGTCGCTGCTGCATCTTCGCGCCATTGGGATGAAGGGTTTCTTCGTGTTGCGCTTTCAGCGGTCGCTGCAGCAAAGGGACAACCAGCAATTGCCGAAGCAGTCTTGGAGCTTTCGCCCGAGGTTGCTGGCAAGTTTATGGATTGGTTTTATGAAGGCTAAGAGGCCCGACTCCCCGCTAGAATGGACACGCTGGCCAGCTGCGCTTTCGCGCCGCCTAGCACGTTGGGCCTCGGCGTCATGAGCCTCGACTTTTATGTAGCGCTGAATCGAAAGGATATCCCTTCTACTGAGCAATGGGCTTCTGCGCTGCGAGACCAAGGCTTCACAGTTCTCTTGGACCCTTCGCTCGACCCCTCAACTTTCTCCGGCTTCTGGCCATGCCCCAACTCAAACCAGGGGTTTGAGTACTCAGTGGCCCCCCTTACCCGAGGAGAGCTCTCCAACCTCAGGCTCTCTTCCAAGAATGAGGAGCGACTGCGGCATTTCGATTCGCTTGCGGTTTTGAGTTACAAAACGGAGGCTGACTTAGCCGTTACACAACCAGCATCAGCCGTTCTTTCCAATATTTGCGCTGGCGTTCTGATCGACGGTGAGTCCGGGGCATTCATCCCCCCTGACCAAGCACTAGATTGGGCCAGGGACGGGAATGAGCCTGCAAGCGAAACCCAAGCGCAACCGCTTCTCGCCAAGAGACGAATATCGAGTATCACTTGGGGCAAGCTCGCACTTTTTATATGCATTACGGGCTATTGGCTATACCGATGGGAAACTTAATATTGAACGTCCTTGATGTAGCGAGCCTGCCCCTTCATCGTTTGCAGACATTTCTTCATAGATTGCCTCATTCTTGGACTGCCTCAGGGCGATGCAGTGCCTTGGTCCGTGAAACGCTTTATGCGGTGGTTTCAGCGGACCGCTTGCGACTGCCGGTATATCCAAACGCCCGGGCGTCTGCTTCGGGTCGGGAGTTCGCGTTCGCTGCATCGGAAGCTGTCGTTCGAGAATTTTGAAAATTGAGCGGCAGGTAACGAACCCGTTGCTGCCCTATAGATCGTGATGCCCTGACGGCTGTTCAGGCCGAAATGCTGTTGTTCACCCGCCGGCCAAGACTTTCTCGCGGACCTCGCGGATATGAGCACACGAGCGCAACAGGGTTGCAATGACCCTGAGCTGCTCGCGTGTCATCGGAGTATAGCGGGAGCCTTGCTCGGCCATAGATTCATTCTGTTGTGCGCGGATCTCGACTTGAAGGATACCGCACCTCGAGGGCACCGTATCACTCCGACAAATTCGAGGGCTTTCGCACCAATTCATCAATCTCTTTTTGTAGTCGCGGCGCTTTGTAGAGATTGAAGCGGCGCGCCAATAGCGCCATTACGGTAACGATCCCAAAGGTCCAAAGCAGGGCTTCATATTTGGACGCGGGAATGCTTTCGACCGAGGTGTTCGCCAGTATCCAGAGCAGAACCGTGAGCAGGGTGAAAATGATGCCGCTAACGAAATCGAGTTTTTGGCTAACGGCGCGCCTACGAAGTGCTGCCGCGAGGTCATCCACACTGCCGCTCAGATCTGCGATATTCCGATTATTCATCTCGGAAACGCTCAGGGCAAAAAACAGTGTCGCTGCGAGACCAGTCCAGATGGTGGCGTAGTTCAAGGCCTTGCTCAGTAACATGGGAATCTCCATAAAGTAGGGGTTTGTCATAGCGGGCACTGAGTGGCCGCTCAGACCAGTATTCCACGCGGTATGTCGCATTTCCTAGAAAATGACCTTCTCGGCATGAACCGAAAAAAAGCCCCGGCCGCGACGTCATGTGCGGTCGGGGGGTTGATGAACAAAATGGGTAGATCGGAGACGATCAAGCTGCAACCGGCATGGATGCCCATCGCCAGAGCGAATGCCCGATCAAGCGGCCAATGGCTGCGAAGGCCGGATGAATGACCGACTGCCCAAGAACTTCGTGGGCGACGGTGTCGCTGTGGCCTTCAACAAGCGTCTCAGGGATACGCTTGGCTCGAGCATGTTCTGCCGGCGTGAGGAGTCGGAGAAGTTCCGGATTGTCTGGATGTTGAAGTTTCGGCTCTGTAGACCGGTTCTTCTGATAGCCCTTGCCGATGGTGGGAATGGTCTGGCTCTTCTGGCTCACGATCTGCATCTTGAAATTCTTGCCTGACGCTTCGTCGCGAACCTGTTTACTGCGCAGCCCTTCCATGGGCGACCACTTCGACGAATTGTCAGGCACAGGATCCTGAATATCAGCGAATGTTTGGTGCTCGTCGAAGCTGCGTTCCAGGTCAGCCAGGTCGAACGAAATACCATCAGTCACTGCAATCAATACCGCGCGCTCGCGGTCCTCAAGAGCGCCGAACTCACTGCCGCGAAAGATCAGCTCATGGACCTCGTATCCCCAGTCCTTGAGTTGATTCTTGAATTGCCAGGCCGAGCCCGTGTTGAGATAGGGGACAACGTTCTCTAAGACGATCAAGAGTGGGTTTGTCCGAGCAACAAGTGCAAGAAATGCCACCATCAAATGCCCTACCTCCGGGTGCGCTTCAGGCAATGACATGCCGCGCTTGGCGCGACCGCTCTTGCTCGCGCCACTGCACGGCAAGCCTGCATCAACGATATCGACCTGGGAAAGCTTCACACCCTCGAAATCGAACGCGAATTCCTGGAGAGGCGCGGCGATTTTAATGGTGTCCTGTTCCCATGAGTCATTCACTTTCGATGCATGGTCGATAAGTTCCGGACGAATCTCGTTTGCGAACGCGAGGTGAACGTCGTGACCAGAATCGCGCAACCCGTGGTGCAAGGCGTGACACATGATCCCGCCGCCGTGGGAAACCGAAGCCATCTCTAGTGGTTCAGCATTTGCCAGGCGACGATACACGCGCGCCTTTCGCTCCTTCCGGCGCCTGTCGCTGTTCAGCGAGGTGATGACGATGACGCCCGTTCGCTGGGCGATGATGCGGACCCGTGTGAGCCCCTCGAACAGTCGCAGAATCTTGTGGCTGTTGAGATCCACGGCGGGAACCACCTTACCGCGTTGCGGTTTCGGAGAAACCACACGCTCACCTGCGTCTGAGACGGTCAATGTGAGTTGATCGCCCTCCTCCGTTACGGTGTAGGTGTTGCCGACGTTGAATCCTGCGGAGCGCAGAATTTGATCTTGAAGCCACACCCGCGGTGCGCCCCTGTTACTGCCAATGTCCAGAATTTGATAGTGCAACATGGTGCTCTCCTGAGTAGCAGGAGGCGGATTGATCCCCTGACGGGGGATCCGCCAGGATTGGTTGAAATGTGGGGCTACACGAGCCCGCTTTCCGCAAAAGAAAAGTGCTTTGGCCCGGCCACGATGACGTGGTCCAGCACGCGAATATCGAGAGTCGCCAGCGCAGTGCGCAACGTTTCAGTCAGATACTTATCGGCGTTGCTGGGCTCAGCGAGTCCCGACGGATGATTGTGGGAAACGATGACGGCAGCAGAATCAAGCTCCAGCGCGCGTCGCGCGATTTCCCGTGGATGGACGCTGGTTTGAGTCAGCGTGCCTTCAAACATCGTCTCTGTGGCGATCACGCGATTCTGGGCATCCAGGAACGCAACGACGAAGATTTCTCGGCTGAGGCCGACGTATCTCAGTCGAAAGAATCGAGCTGATGACGCGGGGTCCAACAAATAGTCGGCGCTCGAACGAGCATCGACTTCCATGGCGCGCTGAAGAATTTCCAGTGCTGCAACCAGGGCGACTGATGATGCGTCCTCGCTGCCTCGAGCAAACCGGATGACGTTCCCAATGGAGCCGCCACAGCCCTTGAGTACGTCGTGCGATCGATCGCCGTAAAATCCACTGATAAGTGCGACGTCGCTCGCAGTCTTTGGGTTCGCCAGTGCTTGAGCGTAGTTGTGCATACATGCCTCCAAAACAAGGAAGGAGGCGAACCCATGGGGTTGCCCCCATGGGTGGAAAAAATATCGCGGGTGATTCTTGATCACCGTCCAGTTGCAGCGATTGACTGGCATTGAAAGGCCAACGAAGTGGCTTGCTTTCCCAAAGCACTCCCCTTGAAGGGCTTTGGGAAAGCCCGTCAGCTCAAAATAAGCCGACGGGAAAGGTAGTGCGATAGACGAACGTTCTGGTTAGGCTTCAACCAGCTGTTTCGCGAGCGCGATCTCAATGGAATCACCGGACTGATTAAGGACGTCGAGACCGGAGTCGGGCATGTCACCACTCGTCGATTGGGCAACTGCAATCTTTGCTGCCATGAGTTCCAAACATGCTGTTTGTGCAGACTTCTCATAGCCGAGGAAGATGACGCGAACGTCCTCGTCCTGACCGATTCGCCATGAACGTCGTGCCGCCTGCCACAAGGTAAATACGTTGTAGCCGGTCTGCATGAAGATGATGGTTGGAAATTCGAGGAGATCCAAGCCGGTTTTCACCAGCTCTGGGTTGGTCACGACAGCATCAACGCCACGGTCGACTTGATCTGCAATCCAGTCCTCCCGCTTTTCAGCGGAGACGCTGGCGCGCAGTACGGCGACTTTCATGCCGGTATTTTCGAGCACCAATTTGAGGCGAGTTGTGGTGTCTCGCTTCCCGCTGTAGATCGAATACACCAATACCCGCCGCCCTGCCCCCTTTTCGCGGCACACCCACTGAATCATTGCTGCTTCTTTGGGTGATGGGGTTGCCTCATCAAAGATGAAAGGCTGATAGGCGATTTGCGCACGAGTGCGTGGATGGCGAACAAGTTCATCTCGAAAAGTGCAATCAGGCCAGGCCAAAAGGCAGTTCAGTACAACGCCCAGTAGCGAGTTGTCCCCTTGTCGAAGCGCGTGCTTCAACTCAGCGACGAGCACTTGCTCAAGACGACGGTAGGCTTCTCGCTGCTCTTCTGTCATTGGCACCGATTCGAAGAGTTCGTCGTACGGTGGCAAGACCCCTGCATCGATGTCGCGAAGTTTCAGAAACGCAGTGATCGGCAAGACGTAGCGCATGATGCCCTTCGGACCAAACCCCGGACCTTTCACGACCCGGTGAGTTGTCTTGCGGCCTCTCGCGGTGCGGTGCGAGCCAGAATCGGCCTCGCGGAACACGTCCTTGAGAACCCCATGCTCTCCCATGAATGCCGTCTGAGCTGTGCCAAGTCGGTTTCTCGAATTGACACCAAAGCCGTCGGCAATCATTGCTGCAGGGTTCAGCCGCCACAGCAAATAGAACAGATCATCGGCGTATCCCCCCATTAGGGTTCCCGTGAGGAGCAATGTCTTCTGGCATTTGCGCGCGAGCACGCCCATGGCCTGACCTTGAGCTGAGCTACCGTTTTTGTACTCATGGCCCTCGTCGACAACAAGCAGTCCAAAGTAGCCTTGTGGCAAGTAGCGTTTGATGAACTCGGTTGCCTGATAGTCGCCCTGGCCGAAGCCGACCTCGGTGGTTGCAAGAGCGCGCTCGATGCGTTTGGCTTGTCGATCGGAAAAGACCAGCTCACCATCTGCATCCATCAAATTGACCAACTGGTAGATGTTGTCTGACAGCATGCTGCCCAATAACTCTTCTCCGAACCTGGCCACCAAGGCCTCGGCCTTTTTGGGGCCGATTGTGGGCATCTTCTGCAGTGACTCAAGCACCTGGTCGCGGTAGCTGCGCATGGGCCGCCCCTTTCGGGTGAGGGTCCAAAGTGGAGCACCGCAATCCTCGTCCTGGCAATTGAAGCGACTCTCGTTGAGTTCAATCTCGGCACGGGAGAATGGCAGCGGAACAGAATCGCCCTCCCCGTTCTTTGCCATGATGAGACTGCCGCAACTCGGACACGCAGCGTATCGACCAACTTGCTTGCTGCCCATCTCCGAAGCAAATGGCACAAGGCGTTTTACAAATGCAGGACGCCAATGAAAGCCCATTCGCATTCGCACCCGGCCCAGGACGAAGAATTCCGGGACGGTGGCTTTGTTGCTCATTTCCCGGATTTTCAGAAGTTTCGCCAAAGTGTCGGGTCCATTCAGGATCCAGACTCGGGCGTTGGGAATCGTGTTCATGATTTCCCGGCGCCACTTGTAGACGAGATGAGGTGGGCAAATCACCAGGCTTCGTTCGAAGCCCTCGTCGTGCATCAATTTGGCGACCGCAATCGCCATCATGGTCTTGCCCGTTCCCATCTCCGCGTTGATGATTCCTGCCGGTTGATCGTGATCAGACAGCAGGCACAGCATGGAATGAATTACTCCGCGCTGAGCATCAAAGGGCTTACGTTTCAAAGCGTCGAGAGCTTCGTCACGTGCGTGCGACGTCGAGCCATCAAACAGCGGCGCGCATTGGTTCTGAACCGCATCAAGTAGGGCGCCGCGGAATGTGCTGACCAACTCCTGCAGACCCATCGTCTGCGCTGGCGGAATGGCGAACTCTGGAAATGCTTCAATTTGCGTTTGCATTCTGGGTACTCCAATAAATGCAGGGACGCTTCCCCACAGGGATGCGCCCCTGTGGGTGGATGGTTCTTGATTAAGGCTGGTCAATACTCGTCATGGCGCATGAAAGTGGTGACGCTGCGGTCATGCTCGGTGACGATGTAGAAAAGGTTGTTGCTATCTGGCGGCAAAGCGGGATCTATGAGGTACATCGACACCAATCTTTCGCCGCGAGCGAGCGCAGCATCGTTGCGCTTCCAGTCGGAGGAGCACACATCTCCCCAGTCTCCGGTCACGTGACGCGCGATGGTGTCATTGAACAGATGGGGGTGCTGCGCCAGCAGGGCATCAAAGGCACGAGTTGCAACCACCTGACCCAGCTCGAATTGAGCTTTGTCGGACTCGCTCGCCACGGACAATGCTTCGACTGGCTCAGCATCACACGTTTCAGAGTCGGGTTCCGCGCGGCTATGGATCAGTGCAATCAACGCGGCTCGCTCTTCGACGTCGCCTTCGTCATGCTCATCGAGCAATCCTGAGGCAACTGATGCGGAGATGACATTAGCGAAATTCGCAGGAAGGTGAACATTGAACCCCGTCAAACGGCCAAGGGGTGGAGCGTTGCTCAACTCAAGATCTTCGAAAATGTTCGCTCCAAGACCCTTCATCAACGGATCTCGCCAAATGTCGAGCAAGGGAATCTTGCTGATGCGCTTGACGGTCTCCCAGACTCGATCATTCCATTCGAGTGCGTCAGTGCGCGGACCGATCAACCATGCCTGGCCCGATACCATTCCGCCACTCCGAATTGCTGGGTCGAAGATCCAGGCGTGCGCCATTGGACCAAGAATTCCAACATCAGAGAGTTTGCCGGATTCCTTTTCGAGCTTTTTCGGGTTGGAGCACATGACGGGGTGCTTCCTTCCGTCTTCAGCTTGAAGGTCTAGCGTTGCAAGATTGCCGGTCAAGAGGCCGCCGTCTGCCTGCTTGAGTTCGAACGCGGAAAAGAACTTGAGCGTAGCGGTGTCACGCCCAAAAATCGACATGAACAACAGCTCACCGTCGTTGTCGCGGACGCAGGCATCCACATAGAGGTCGGGACACCCGACGACACTCATGAACATTGAAGTTCTCCTGAGAATGTACCTGTCGAACCCGAAGGTCCGACAGGTTAATGGGCGTGGAATTAGTGCAGACTGATCGGCTCTGGATTGCGATCAACAGCGCTCACGACAGACGAGTCGCGTCGATTCGGCGCCTTGCAGCCCTCTTCGATTGCGTTTTTGGCGTCTGGGAATAACGCGATTCTCCCTTCCGTGGGCTGTCCGAAGATGCCGGAGGTCAGAAGATAGCGCGTACCCTGGTTGCCCTCGAAAGGCTTGCCATGGCCCTTGAATTCGACGCAGTAGAAGCTCGTGACCCGTCGGCCGTCGAGCACTTCATGTGCCCGTGCAGCGGCCATACGAAGCATGAACTCATCAATCCACCCCAGAGTCGAGTGGAAGACTTCGTCACGCATGTACTGCTCGTAATCCTGAACGGTAGCGGGGTCTTGAGCGCCAGTGACCTCGGAAATGAGGTTGTGGATCTGGGATTGTTCCATGTGACTCTCCGAAAATTCGAGGCGGAGAGCCCCCCAGAGGGAGACATCTCCCCCTCGGGTTGGATTAAGTGAAATTACTTGTTGGTCGGGTTGGCTTCAGCTTGTGCAGTAAAAAGTTCAGGCCACTTCAGTGGGGCGGATTTCTCCTTGCCCGCTGGTGATGGCGCTGGCTGATTACCTGCTTGGCTTTGCATGGGACGAGTGTTGGAATGACGGAGCGCTTTCGCGATCAGATCCCAGATGAACTTTGTGATCAGATAGCCCACCTTTTCAGCTTTCGACTGGAAGGTGTTCTTCTGAGCAATCAGGTAAAGGCCAGCGTACTGAGGCAGGCGCTTCAGTTGCGGGTATTCGTTGAAGAAATTCAGCAGGTGCTCCGCGTACTCGGGGTCACGGGCAAGCTCAATGAGTTTTTCGATGGCTTGGGCATTGAGTGCTTTCAGCTCATCAGAAGGACTGCGGGACATATCAGGCATGGTGGAACTCCATCAAAAAAGGGAGTCCACCCCCGTATCGGGAGAAGACTCCCGATTGGGTAGGTACAACGAACAATGTCCTGCATCCCGAAGGATGGTTCCGGTTTCAAGGACTGACCGGACGCTTTGTGGCACTAGGCCGACAAAACTCTTGGCTTTCCAATGACCGATTACCCCGGTCATTGGAAAGCCCCCTCGAGGTTGAGGAGGCGGGCTGAGTTTACAATAATGCAAATGGCATCGATAGTGCGTCTAGCTGCTCACCATGGCGCTGTCAGCATGAGGAACCTTCCAGACGCGACCGTTATACGAGATTTGTGCGATCTGAGTTCCGCTTGAGTCAAAAACCGCTCCCCCGGTCCAGTTGCCTGCGCCGAGACCGAAACCCCAGATGTATTTCCGGCACAGTGTCGAAGCGTGCTTCAGCGATTTCGCGTCAATGGCAAAGTCTCTCGTGCCTGGTAACGGAGCGGATGGGTTTTGCCCATGGTCTGGGTTGCCAATGTTGGACAGAGATACCGTCAGAGCCTGTTCGAGCGTCAGATCTGCATCGGTGATCTCGAGTTCGGGTGTGTAGTACATGCTTGCCTCCGAAGGAACTCGAGGCAGCGCCCATGGGGACGGTGCCCCAGTGGGTGAGAAGAACGATCGAGATGTGACTTACGGTTCCTGGCGTTGTGTCCAGGTGCCGTCTTCAAGTGCTTTGGCAGCATTCGCCTGTGAGGGCCAATATTCCTGGCTTTCGCGCGAAACCGGGCCGCAGTCGTTCGCTGTCCCGACGTAGTACCCGGCGCCGCTCTTCAAAATGCAAAGCGGTAGGTGGAGCTTGCAGCAGGTTCGCGCAAGTAGCCCCGTGGCTTGTGTGGTGAGTGTCATAGATGGCTCCTGAATGTAGAAGGGAGCCAAAACTCCCATCGGGAGAGGCTCCCAATGGGGGGGTGATCGCGACGGATCAGTTTGCTTTCTAGAAAGCTAGTTTTCGCATGCGAAAACTAGCTTGAGGGGGGTATGGATGCCCAGAGCTATAAGCCGTGCTGGTTTCATGGGCTGACCAGATTCATGACGTACGAGTCAGATTAGCACAGCCTATATCAAGTTGAGCGCTTTTGTCAGTCCATTTATTTGGCTCGCAAACTTCGTCCTGGTCTGAGTGAAAATCTTAACTTGCAGCTCGTTCATTTCCATGCGCGGAGTTTCCTTCGCGTTGCTCAAAATCCTGAACAACTTTTTGAGCCAAGATTTGGTAGCTACAGCTGCGCAAACGAACTGATAAGGTAGATTCTCAAGAGGGAAAGCCTCAAGCTCCGCGAGAGAGATTTCGATATGACTGATCTCATCAGTCACGGGGCAAAGATCGCCGTACTTCTGGTCTATGCGCTCTTGGATGTCTTTCAGTTTGTTCTTGCAACCACGGCAAATCTCAATGAATAACTTAGCAGACTCCAGCCTATTCCGTTTTCTCTCGAACTCCAGTAGTTCAACAGTTTTTATGTGTTGAAATCGGGCGACGAGCGCTGCAGCAATAATTGCCAAGATCGAGCCAATGGCTTGTACCCATGCAGCTAAGTTGTCGGATTGAGCGCATGAGAGGAGGTCTGGGGTTGTCATCAGTGACCGCTTGGAATGAAATCGTCGGCGGAGTGGTAACCGCATTTATTGGGCTTCACGCTCATTTGCGCTAGGGCAGTCGAAAAAAGGCCCCGTAGGTCCGACTGGATCCACGGGGCTTTCGATTAGTAGCCCTGTTGGGCTAAAGAGTGTTGCAGTGCCTCTGCTACAACAGCGAGTTGAGCGTCGGTGAGCGAGTCCTGAAGCGCACATAACGCGTCGGCTGTGGCCATGCCTTTCGCTAACTGCTCGCGGCAAACTGGTTGTTTGATCGCGTCAACTTCACAAGTTTCTGCAAGCCGACGGTACAGCTTTCCAAACCCGGCCCAGCTCATGCCGATGTCAACGACTGATTCTGGTTGAGTTTCCGGAGCATCGTTTTCATCGCTTCCGAAGAGCCTTTCCAGCTCGTCGGTATCGTTGCGCAAGCGCCGAAGTTTTGGGTGCCATCTGAGCGTATCGAAGAACTGACCAGGCGAGCTGTCCAGTACCGCGAACGCCTCTTTCATCAACGTGTCGTCGAGATCGAGCGTCTCGATCGCAATTCTCGTCTCTGCCGTGCTCGCATGAGCATCGAGTTGTATGAGAGATTGGATGATGCGTGATGCTGCATTCCAGATATCCCGATCCATCATCGTTTTGCTCCTGATGAAAGCGGGCAAGCCCTTGCGGGCATGCCCGCAAGGGTGGTTGAAGGTGCTTGATATTGGCGCGACTAGCGCACGCGCTGAACTGTATGACCGCCTTGGACAAGGCTTACGGTCTGGCCGACATCGAGAGCAGCGACGGTTTGGCGGTCTTCTTCGGAGTAGCCTTCGTCTTCGGAGAAAAACAGCAGTGAAACACGCTGCTCGCCGGCGTCGATGTGCTTTTCCTCGTCCCACACGGCCAGGTAGGTCCGGGCGGGGATTTGTCGAATTTCAAGGTTGCCAATCTGGCGTTCTTTACCGTCTGCCAGTCGGATGCACACCAGCTCCAGTGTGGGCTGATCTTCCTGCTCCTGCTCTGGTTCCGGCAGAATGCCGTCGATCGAACTAAATGGTGTTTCGACAGTGAGTTGGTCTCCCAGCAGCCAGCCGACAGAGATGTAGTCAAACGGGTAATGCATGTCGGTGGCCAACACGACGACCACGTCAGGTTGAGGTTGGAATTCCATGAATTGCTCCTGGTGTTGC
Organism: Nitrogeniibacter aestuarii; assembly: GCF_017309585.1. Lineage (NCBI taxonomy): Bacteria > Pseudomonadati > Pseudomonadota > Betaproteobacteria > Rhodocyclales > Zoogloeaceae > Nitrogeniibacter > Nitrogeniibacter aestuarii. The sequence continues at coordinate 58,204 of NZ_CP071322.1, forward strand.
GGAGCAAGCCCATGCGGGACTTGCCCGCATGGGTGGGTGCTTCGATAAGTTGCTCAGAAGTGCAATGTCACAGGTACAAGTACCAGGCGACGATGAGTTTCATCCATGAGTTCCTGGAGTCGATCTTCAGTCGGAATGTCGCTCGTCAGAATCGAGGTTGTGCAATCGACGAAAATGCACTTCTGGTGCACCGTGTTGCTGGTGGCAAGCGAGAATGCATTCAAGGCATCATTGATCTTTTCCCAGTCAGCAATTCGAGCGTCAGTCTTCGACTGGATCGTCTCTTCGACATAGCGCAGCACAGCAGCAGCGTGATGCTTGCAAGTGTCGAGATGCTGCGGCCGTTCAAATTGCATGACTAGTTCAAGGCGCGACAACGCTTCAGAAACTCGCTGTGCGCTGGTAGTCCGAAGCTTCGCAATTTGATGCTCGAACGCCTCGCAGCTTCCCCATCCGGTAAGACGGTCGCGATCAAAAACATCTAGCCCATGAAGTTCTAGATGAGCCATTCGACCCTCAAGGAAGTGAGTCATGGAGTACGTGGTGCCAAGTGCTACGGCTTCATCAATCACATCGTCATCCGAGCAAAGCACCCAAATATTAGCGCTCGCTTTGACAGGCATTTTGTTTCTCCTTCTTCTGCCTCGTTTTCCGCGTTGGGGAACACGGAAATATATGATGAACAAATATTGCAGATATGACAGTGACAAAGTACGAGTCATTTCACCGTGATGATTGCCCCTCGCGACTCTGAGCCGGGTGTAAGGTCGATGCCACGAATCGCGGGTACAAATCGATCAGTCAAGGTGATGGTCTCCGAGACGTTTCCATCATCGTCTTCAGAGAATTCGACCTTTCTGTCCTTCGTCTTTACCGTGTCGCCTTTGATCAACAATCGTCGGCCGTTCGACTCGACAATGCCCGCGATAAAGCCTGCAGCCAGAGCCAGGGCAAGGTGCCAGGGCCCGAGGGCTTTCAGGGGTCTGCGCGTTCCCAGCGCCCCGCGCGAAAAGCGAGCGTCGAACTGTGGCCACATCGTCATTTTGATGTGAGCCTCAATCTCCTGAGTCACTTGGTTAGCATCGAGACGCTGAGCAAAGAAGCGCGACTCACGTATGCGTGCGTCAGGTACGCTGGGGACAGGGTATGGTTCATGCAAACCATCGGGTGTAAGAGTCCTTACGTTTCCCTCACCACAGGCCGCGGCGAGAAGCATCTGTCGAATCGCAGGGTCCGGCTGATGTTTTCGATCCCGCACGCCAAAGATGACGCACTGTTTGAACTCTTGCTCTGGCGCCATGAAGAATTGCACCCGGCTGAAGCCTGTAGCAATTTTGTTGGCGAAATCCTCGTCGATGACGTAGTGCGGGACGATTAAAACCAGCACGCCGCCAGGCATCAGCGAACGAACGGTCCTGCCGTAAAAGACTTTTTCAAGCCGGTTCTGTTTGGTCTTCTCTTCCAGCATGGCCCCGTCGTTGACGACGGCTCCATACGGTGGATTGAGAAAGAGAAGGCTGACCGAGTTGGGTGTAATAGTGACGTCATGGATATCGCTGTGAACGACGCGATCAAGGATCTCTTTGGAGTGATAGGCGCGTTGGGCATCGTACTCAACGCCCAAAGTCTCGACGTCAGAATGCTCGGATCTAAACCCATCTGCCAAGAAGCGAAGTGCACTACCTTCACCGCAGCAGGGGTCAAACATTCTCACTTTGGCGCTGGTGGAAGGGTCGAGCATGGATGCAATGCCTTCGAGCGTTTGCATGTCGGTTGGGAAGTAACTGGCCTTGATGAAATTGCGTGCCAGTCGTGGAAAGATCAATGCCATGGGGAATACCTCCTGAATCGGCGGATCCTTCCGCGAGCGGGAGTGATCCGCTCGATGGCTGGTTTTGACTGCGTTATGCGCCTGCGGCGCCGTTCGGAACAATTCTCCAGACTGGAATATGCTGAAGTAATATGTCAGAAAGGACCAGTCTTCCGGTCGCTTGAAAAGCGCCGGTTGGCAGCAAGGCTGATGAGAACTCGCGAAGCTTCTGAGGATCAAAGAAAAACTCACCCAGCTCTAAACGCTCCTCCGGTCTCGGAGGGTCTGTATCTAAGCGGGCGATGATCTCGGCCAGGGGGGCGTCTTGAAACATCAAGATCTTCTCTGGCTTGTCGAGTCGAGGAATGGCAAAGACGTTGCAGTGCCCGTATTTGGTGATGAACAGTGACGTGAGAAATCGCATGAAGCAACTCCTGGTTGTGGTGACATAAATCCCACGGGTTTCCCCGGTGTCGGTTTCAGGGACTGACCGACCGCATTGGTGTGTGCCAATACCCGGTTTCCCAAGCCAACGCGTCGGCATCAGCTTGGGGAACCAGGCGGCTCCATGGTTGTTCAGAGGATGAGTTGGGGATACATGGCCTCGGCGTAGCGCTGATGCACCACGAGACACCAAAATTCGAGGCGGGGTGTCGATTCGAACAGGCGCGCAAAAAAGCGGCCTGTGAAAGCCACCGGGGCATAGGACGCCCGGTTGTCCTGGTGCGATCAGCCTCTCGGGCTATCCGAAAGAGTCACTTCGAATGAGAAACCGTTTCGGATAGCCCGCGTGCGGGCTGGTCGGGGTTACATGGTCAAAACTTGATGGTGCCCTTGGCGTCAAGCGCCGGATGCCCGCTTGGGTACCAGGATTGATCGGCAGGGAGAAACTCGTACTCAAGCTCTGTTCGCAGACGAGTGCCCTGTTTGCGTAGTGTGAGACGGTCGACCGTGGGGTCGAGCTTTAAGGGTTGGCGATCGCGGATGAGGCTTGCGATCTCATTGCCAAAGAAATCATCCAGGTCTGTAGCGAGCGGCGCTGCAATTGAGGCTGCGTCGGGCGCATTCTCCTGTGACTTGGCGTCTGTTGGTTTGGGCTCAGGGAGCTTCTCGGCTGGCGGTTGATCCAAGGGCTTGTCATCTGCCGGGTCCGGTTGATGCTCGATTTGTCCGTCGTCGTCGCTTTCGGCGTCGAAAATCACGTGGTCAGCGACTGATACGCACACTTCGGTGACGACAACCTGGTCGGTTGCGTACTGGCGTGGCCAGATCTTTGCGATGGTGAACGAGCCCTTGTATTCGCCAGGCGCCAACTCCTCCAGGAAGGTGTCGCGAACCCCGAAATTGCCAAAGGAAGTTCTGAGTTTTCCAACATTGAACGGGCCGTGAATTCCGGTGCGCTCGATAACGGTGAGTGATGCTACTACGGTAACTGTCATTTGGATCTCCCGAGGTAGCTGGGAGAATCCCCGCAGGGAAAATCCCAGCGGATGGACAAAGATAGCGGCCTAAGAAAAGGCCGACACTGCGTACGCGAGGTGCGAAGTGTCGGCACATGGATGAACTACAGTGCGTCGTTTTCCAGACGACGCGGATAGTCGACCAGGCTTAGTCGGAGCTTGGTGCGTCGTTTTGTACAGTGCCCTGCATCCAGGAGGATGGGTTCGGTTTCAAGGGCTGACCGACTGCGCTGTGGACGTTTTTTCCGAAACGGCCAAAACGGTTGGAAACAGGTTCTTTTTTGAGCGCAGGCTCGCTGGGCTCAAAAAAGAACCCGTCGAAACGGGCTCTTAGTTGCTGCTGTGCAGTGGTTAGTGGTGGTGGGGTTTTCCGTGACTGCGTTCGTCACGGCGATGGACCCACCAGCCAAGTGCAAGCGCCGAAGGAACGACGATTGCACCAAAGGCTAGTACATACCCAAGCAGACTCATCTCTACTCCTTCTTGGAATCTGTCTGGTCTTCGACCCCTGAAAGGACTCGAAGTGCCACGACCTCCAAAATCACGAAGATGACCATTGAAGCAACGATGACCGCAAAACCACCGTTTTCCTTAAGAGCAGCATAGCAAAAAGTCGCTAGCTGTCCCAGTGCTACGGTATTAACGGCCGAGGCAAGGTGCTTCCTTTGCTCCTTGTTGAGATCTCCCAATTTGAGAGAACGCAGGAAGTTGCGAAGTTTTGCCATCATTATCCCTCCGTGCCATTCCCTTGGTCGGCATTGCCGACCGAGGATTCGTCTGCATGCGAGTAGACAGTTTGACCATCGACGCTGACGTGAGTGATGCGGAGCAGGCGTCCCTTGAGCAGCGAACGTTTTTCAACGACGTTGTCGGGGAGCTTTTTGTCGTACGAGTGTATGTAGGTGTCACCGATCGTGAAAGCCACAAGGACTTTCCGGTTTTGTTCAACGTGAGGCTGACATCGGAGTACAAGCTCCTTTGCCTTTTCACCAACGACGTGGACGTCGAAATACGTGTATTGCGGATCGTCCTTACTGCCGTGAATCGCGTTGATGGCACAACACAGCATGTCGTTGGCGTTCTTGCGTTTGCCAGGGACAGTGCGGATACGCGAGATGTAGCCGATACCTTGAGTCTTCAGATCGAAGTGCTCTTTGGAAGCGTCGGCGGTTGAGGTATTAGATACAGTAGTCATGATGCGATCTCCTTAGATCAAAAAAATAGGGAGATCGCATCCCAGGTGGGAGTGAGATCTCCCAGACTGGGTTGCAAGACAATGCCTCTGCCCGAAGGCAATCCGGTTTAAGAGGCTGACCGGTTCAATGAGTCGCCGTAGGCGAAGTCATGCCTCTTTCTATGCCAATGGGCTGTTTGTGTCAAGGTTGGTTCAGTCTCTATTCACGACAAGACTCAACACGGGGTGCGGCGGCGCGGCGGCGTCTACCGGAGTAGCCTGATCGGCATTCAGGTCCATGAGCATGTGCGCGGTGACGTCTTTGTGGGGGTTTAGCTGAGACAGTTCGCCTGCTGCAACCCAGGCGTCATGCTCCACGATCGATTCTTCAAAAACGATTTCCGGGTCGTAGCTCAGAATTTCAGTTGACTCAAACCACCCTACCCTGCGCATCGATCCGCTTCGCTCTATGACTTGAACGAGCCCGAATGACTCGTGGCGAGCGAGGCTTCCGACCGGCAAAAGCTTGGGATGTGATGCTAGAGAAAGGATGTTGCTCATTCGCGCCTCCGCTTGACGATCCCGCGCCATCAATGAATGGAAGCGGAGAATGTTGTGTGGGAGCAAAGGTGCGGGCTGGCCGCTGAGCAAACGCCTCGGACGAGGCATCCAAAGCATACCTGTACCCAATTCAATGTCAATGGATTAGAGCTGTTCGAGAAGCCAGTCCTGAGCGAAATCCTCGTATCGATCGCCCAATCCATCCTGAATTCGCTCGAATCCGGTGAGCCGTATGCCGCCCGCTGGAGACGGCTGCAGGGTTGCGCAAAGAAGCTCTGGCGTTGCGAGATCTTCACAGGTCAAAGGGCTGCGAAGAGAGGCCACCAACACTGGGTGTCCGCGAACGCTGTCGTGGCGAAGTCGAAGCTGCAATTCCCCCTCATATTCAGTCAAAAACGCTGACCTGAAGCGCGGCAAAACCATGCCTTGATACCTGAGAAGACTGACTCTAACGATCACGGGGCGGCGGGGTGTCGGACGGGGAAGTCAGTTTAAATTGATACTATACGTAAATACAGTAGACATTTTTCGCATGCGAAAAATGTCTTTCTAGAAAGTGATTTGCTGCAAAATTTGTCGGATGACACGAAAGCTGAGGTCTGTGTAAAACACGTGAGATGCCCTTGTCACAGCTTTAAACGGTTGGGCCGAATTTAGCTCCAGACGACATTAGCGATCTCAGGAATGGCCTCCACAAGCTCGGCAAGATTGAGTTGAAAAATCTCAGCTCTGGTTTCAGCCGGATTTTCTGGTAGATGTAGAGCTTTCGTGAGGTCCAGACCAACTGATGAACAACTTCATTTCAACTTCCCTAGTGAAATGGCGGTGGTTGAGATGATAGATCCACGCAGCGGTCTGGAATAGAAGTTCTTATGGTTTGTCAGTCGCTGGACGTTCTCATACCCCATATTTCCAGCATCCCCCATTGATGACGATCAACGGGACGAGCTGTTGACAGTAACTATTGACTGTCATCACATGCGTGTTTAGGATGTGTGCATCGTTGCTCGGTGTTGCTATCCCTTCAACTACGCACTTACAAGAATCGGAGTCCCGATGAAAACCCTTGCGATTGCGAACCAGAAAGGCGGCGTCGGTAAGACGACAGTCGCTCGCAATCTGATGTTCTGGGCCGTCGAACGTGGCCTGCGAACGCTGGCGGTGGACCTGGATCCACAACGCAACTTCACGAAAACACTTCTTTCACTGCGTGAGCGCAATCTCGATCTTGAGGCTGTGCCGGAGCCGCAAGCGCTCGCCACGCACTTGTTTGCATCTGATCAAGATCCGGTGCCCATGGATTGTGGTCAGGGAGCGGCGCTCATCGCTGCGACCCGCGACCTCGTCGACGTAGCGGCAATGCCGCTCGAAGCTCTCCATGAGCCGCGCGCGGCGTTGGGCAGGCTTGCTGAGGGCTTCGATCTTTGCATTCTCGATACCGCGCCAACGCTCGGAAGCCCGCTATATGCAGCACTGATTGCCGCGGATTGCGTCCTGTGCCCGTGCACGGTTGATCAGGATGCAACCGATGGTCTGCAGGACTTGATGTCAGATATTGCTCGTGTCCAGCAGCTTGGATGGAATCCTTCTCTCAAGCTGCTCGGAGTTCTGGCGAATAACGTCAATCGGCGTCGGGCGTTCGATATGCAAGGCCTCACTGCGCTGAAAGATGCCCTACCCCAGCTGATGCTCTCCAATACCCTGTTTGAACGGGCGGCGACGAAATACGCAAAAGATCATGGGGTTTGGCAATCACTGCGTGGTGAGAGTACGTCTCGCGCGGCGGTGGAAATGAAAGCTGCGTGTAAAGAAATCATGGACAAAATGGGGGTGCCCTATGGCCGAAAGCGGCGCATCAAGTAAAACCCGGCGCACACGCGGTATCAACGCGAGTCAGCTTTCTTCGGTCGCGAACACAGTCGTTGCCAATGCCGAGAACGCGGACAACGTCAGGATCGCGGTCGACAAGCTGTATCCAGATCCGCAGAACGTCCGAAAGAAGAAGATCGACCCCAAAGGGATGAAGGACTTCATCGAGTCCATCAAGACTCAAGGTGTGATTGAGCCGCTGATCGTGCATGCAGAGGATGATGGCCGTTTCATGATCATCTGTGGCCAGCGCCGCTGGGTTGGCGCGATGGAGAGCGGACTCAAGTCGGTTCCATGCGTGGTAAAGCGAGGTCTTTCACGCATCCAGATCCGGAAGATCCAGGTTCACGAAAACAATGAGCGGGAAGACTTGTCGCTGCACGATCAAGTTATCGGTGTTGCTGGCGACATCGAACAGTTCGGCATGGAAGAAGCCAAGTCGATCTGGAATCGCTCTGTTCCTTGGCTAACTAAGCGTAAGCAAGCTGCCAACTTCTGTGATGAGATCCAGGAGCTGATGGCAACAGGGATGCTCACCGATCTCGAGAAAGCGCACACACTCAGTGTGATCCGGAAGGAGTGTGAGAGAGGCAAGCGTGCGTTGTCGCATGTCGAGCGTGAGAAAGCCGGTCCTACAGAGTTTGAAGTCGTGATCAACGATTTCAAATCTCAGGGAGAAGCGGCCGACAAAAAGTGGACGCGCGATGCACTGAGAACGCTGCAGGATCGTGTTGGAGCGCGTCTGACGAGAGAGGAAGAGGCGCGCCAGCAGCGTACTCGTGAGCCATCTGTCTCGAAGAAGTCTGCCACGCCCAGTGGCCACAGTGCCGGTGCTCAAAGCAGTTCACCGTCGCAGGACGTCTTGGCTGGGGGCTCAACGCCGTCCGGCTCCGAGGTATCCGAAGTGGGGCCTCAGACGCAACCGACTGGCGCGCATGTTCGACATCAACTTGATGCTGCTGACGATCAAGCGTCTGAAGCTGGGTTGGACTTGAAGCGGACTGTCGGTGTCGTTCAGCAGGTTACGGAAAGCATAGATGCGCCAAACGTAATGGCGGATTATGCGATCTACCGATCGATTGGGCTTGCCCTACTTCCAGCGCTTGGCGAGCTTGGAGGTAGCAAAGCGATTGACGTCTTGAAGCGACTTCAGAAGGATATCAAAGGTTGTTCACCAGCTGAGCTTCTGGAGCAATTGAGTAAAGGTGACGATCCTCCGCTGCATTGGCGCCTTTGAGTTTGGGGGGGATATGAAACTCGTACGGTTATCTCCTGACGTCTTTGATAGAGTGGTTGTGGGCACGAAGATGCAGGAGCGTGCCCGCGATTTTGCTCGCGAAGTCTTGGTCGACGGAAAGGCTCAGTCCGACGTGGCTGTCAGTCACGGAGTCAAGAAGCAGTGGGTCAATCGCTCCGTCGGAGCGGTGTCAGCCGTCTA